>CBINHE010000027.1:0-44883 GCA_966250375.1 uncultured Oxalobacteraceae bacterium | reverse complement strand
AACGTTGCTCTTCAGAACAACATCGGCAGAGAATTCATAGCGCGATTGCCCTGCCATCGATTTCATTTGTTACGTTATGGATGAGGATATGTATTAGCTCGTTTGCCCGTTACTGGCCGTGCGGTTCGGTCTCAAATTGCCTCGATGAAATAAACCACGAAAACAAAAATGGCGCATGTTTCCACATGCGCCATTTCTTATTGCTTGCAGCGAAAGTCGATTATCCGCCGCGCCGCATCATGTCAAAGAATTCGGCATTGTTCTTGGTTGCCTTCATCTTGTCGAGGATGAATTCCATCGCCTCGATTTCGTCCATGCTGTAAATCAGTTTGCGCAATACCCAGATCTTCTGCAACTGATCGGATTTGATCAGTAATTCTTCACGGCGTGTGCCGGATTTGTTCAGGTTGATCGCTGGATATACGCGCTTCTCGGCCAGACGGCGCTCGAGATGCACTTCCATATTGCCGGTGCCCTTGAATTCTTCGTAAATCACGTCATCCATGCGGCTGCCGGTTTCGATCAGCGCGGTCGCGATGATGGTTAGCGAGCCACCTTCTTCGATGTTGCGTGCAGCGCCGAAAAAACGTTTCGGACGTTGCAATGCGTTGGCATCGACACCGCCGGTCAGCACTTTGCCGGAGGCGGGGATCACGGTGTTGTAGGCGCGTGCGAGGCGGGTGATAGAGTCGAGCAGGATCACCACATCCTTTTTCATTTCCACCAGGCGTTTGGCCTTTTCCAGCACCATTTCCGCAACTTGCACGTGACGCGTTGCCGGTTCGTCGAAGGTGGAGGCGACCACTTCGCCGCGCACCGAGCGCTGCATCTCCGTCACTTCCTCCGGACGTTCGTCGATCAACAGCACGATCATGATCGTGTCGGGGTGATTGGTCGTAATGGCATGCGCCATATGCTGCAGCATCACCGACTTACCGGACTTGGGTGAGGCAACCAGCAGGCCGCGCTGGCCTTTGCCAATTGGCGCGATCATGTCGATGATGCGGCCGGTGATGTTTTCTTCGCCGCGCATTTCGCGTTCCAGCGGCAGCGGCTTGTTCGGATGCAGCGGGGTCAGGTTTTCAAACAGGATCTTGTGTTTGGATGCCTCCGGTGGTTCGCCGTTGACCTTGTCGACCTTGACCAGCGCAAAATAGCGCTCGCCGTCTTTCGGGGTCCGTACTTCGCCTTCGATCGAATCGCCGGTGTGCAGGTTGAAACGGCGGATTTGCGAAGGGGAAATGTAAATGTCGTCAGTGGACGCCATGTAACTGGCGTCGGGCGAGCGCAGGAAGCCAAAGCCGTCTGGCAATACTTCGAGGGCGCCATCGCCGAAAATTTGTTCTCCTGATTTCGCGCGCTTTTTCAGGATCGCGAACATCAGTTCTTGTTTGCGCAATCGCGCTGCGTTGTCGATTTCGAGGCCAATGGCCATCTCTAAGAGAGCCGAAACGTGCAACGCCTTGAGTTCAGATAAATGCATATATGTATTGAATGTCCCGGGATGGGCGCATAAAAAGGTGGGGGAGGGGAACTGCGTGGTATGTAAGTTAATAATTTTGCGGGGCAGAGCGGGCAGCGCATGCTTAAGCGGAGCGGGACTCTATCCTCACACTATAAATGTAAATTGCGGGGCAGAGTCAAGCGTACCGGCGTTCTGTCGCGCAAGTCAGGCGGAGGTGCGAGCGCACCACCGCCTCTGATTATTTAGATATTGCTATCGATGAACGACGTCAACTGGCCTTTTGCCATCGCGCCGACTTTCTGGGCGGCCGGTACGCCATTTTTGAACAGAATCAGCGTTGGGATACCGCGAATGCCGAATTTGGCCGGTACCGCCTGATTCGCGTCCACGTCCATTTTAGCGACTTGCAGTTTGCCGTCATATTCTTTCGCCACTTCTTCCAGAATCGGCGCAATCATTTTGCAAGGACCGCACCATTCTGCCCAGAAATCAACCAAGACGGGCTTGTCGGACTTCAAGACATCCGATTCAAAAGATGTGTCAGTAATGTATTTGATATTTTCGCTCATGGTTTCCTCGGTTGAGGGGACAAAAGGGGTAAATCAACGCCGTGCGACCTGCCAGTTGTACATTAACGCTGCCAAGAGGTAATTAGGAAATGGAGGCGTTACGCGCTTATTCAAGGGTTTGGACAGGTGCTGCAGGAGGTAATGCGGCGGGAAATTGGATAAATCATAACCCATTTTCACAGAAAGTGTAGCTGAGCCGCTTAATTTTCATGCCGGCTCGCATAAAATGCCGGAGGGCCAGAGTTTTTTCGTGGCAATTTCGCCAGTCTTTGGGGCACCCTTGCGTTTCCATTGTCACTTTTGAATCCTCATGCTGCATAGTCCCCTATTAATTCCTCCCTGCGCCGCGTTTTGGGATGAGGTTGCGCGAACAATCGCGAAAAATGAATTGCTGAATGTGCAGAGGCGTGGACAGACGCAGGATTTTTCGGCGATCCGCGTGATTGTGCCTACCTTTGTCCACGCGCAGCAATTGAAGACGGCATTGGGAGAGCACGTAGAGCACACTTTCATTCCGCCCCGGATCGCCACCTTGCCTGCATGGCTTGCGCTGCAGCCGCCGACAACGAAGGTCGCGGTCGACAGCGAGCGCCTGATGACTCTGTATTCGGCATTGCGCCAGCATGCATGGCTGAAAAAGCTATTCACTGCGCGGCGCAATACGGATTTGCTGCCATTGGCGCAGACACTGTTGACGTTATGTGACGAACTGACACAAGCGTTGCTGCCGGCAATTCAACTCGCGCCCGATGCCGCCGATGAGTGTTGGCAAGCGGCGCTGGCGCAACTGTCGTCATCCGCGCGTGACGTCTTGTCGGATGAGGCGCAACTGGTCTGGTCGATCTGGAAAAGCCAACTGGATGCCAATGACGCGTGCGCTGCACGCTTGATGCAAATGCTGCGGCTTGCGCAAAGCGCCGACGGACCTCTGGTATGGGTGGCGCCAGTCGAACCCGATGCGTTCGAAGCGGCATTTTTAAGCAAGTATGGTGAGCGCCAAACGGTGCTGCCGATAATGCTGGACTGGTGCGCGGCATCGATCAAGCCAGTCTATGCGATGGCGTGGGCCGGCATGCTGGACGATACCGCAGCGCATGGCGAAAATGACGTCGTCGTGCCCACCGGTTTGTCGATATGCGCGGCGAAGAACCTGGAAGATGAAGCCGTGCGCGGTGCGCAGACCATCATCGACTGGATCACATCGGGAAAATCACGGATCGCGATCATCGCGCAAGACCGCGCGATCGCGCGGCGCATGCGCGCGCTGCTAGAACGCGCGCAGATATTCGTCGCCGACGAAACCGGCTGGAAATTATCGACCACGCGCGCCGCCGCGGCGCTGGCGGCCTGGTTCGAAGTGGTCGCGGCACGCGCTGAAACAGTCGCATTGCTGGATTTTTTGAAATCCCCTTTTTTATTTTCCGATATTGAAAACAAGCCGGCGCACGTGATGGCGATTGAACTGACTTTGCGCAGCGCGAACGTGTCCGGCGGCTGGGCTTTGGTCGCCGCGGCGCTGGACGGTGCAGAGGCGGAGCGCGCATTGCTGTCCTGTCTGGCACGTCAGGCAGAGCTGTTTGCGAACGGCAGGAAAACCCTGTCGCAGTGGATCGAGGCGACACGAGCAGCGCTCGATGCGCTGGGAATGCGCGCGGCAATGGAGGCGGATGCCGCAGGTGCGCAAGCGATTGGCTTGCTGGATGCAATTGGTCAGAATTGCAACACGCTGGAGCATGTGTTTTCGTTTGCGGAATGGCGTGCATTTATCAATCTGCAACTGGAATCGACGCCGTTCATTGCGCCGGAACGCGACGAGCGCGTCGTGATGCTGCCCCTCAACGGTGCACACCTGCGATCGTTCGATGCTGTGTTGATGGTCGGCGCCGACGCGGATCATTTACCATCACAGCCGAATGAGACTTTGTTTTTTGCGAATGCGGTGCGCCGTGAATTGGGATTGGCCACGCGTGAAAGCCGGCAGCGTCAGCAGTTGCGCGATTTCGCCGAACTGTTGCACGTGAATGCGGAAGTGGTGCTGTCCTGGCAAGCGTACAAAGACGGCGAACCGAATCCGGTCAGTCCGTGGATTGCGCGTCTGGAGTTGACCTTGGAGCGTGTCGGCGCGGGAAAAATTCCGGTGCACCTAGTGCAAATTCCGGTGAGAAATTTGGCGCAGCTACCGGCAAAAAAGCCGCAGCCCCGCGCGCCGCAACTGTTGCCGTCCAAATTATCCGCCAGCGGCTACAACAGTTTTGTCGCGTGCCCTTACCAGTTTTTTGCAACGCGCATGCTCGGCCTGTCGGGACTGGACGAATTGTCCGACATGCCGGAGAAGCGCGATTACGGTGACTGGCTGCATCAAATCCTGAAAACCTATCACGACACCATCCGCGATCAAGACACCGGTCTGGACGATCGCGAAAACGTGCTGCGCAACATTTCGGAAACAATATTTGCAGCAGAACTTGCGAAAAATGCGGCTGCGCTCGGTTATTACGTGCGCTGGCAAAAGACGCTTTCCGCCTATCTCACATGGGCCAATGCGCGGGAAGCGCAGGGCTGGCGATTCGCGATCGGTGAGCGTTGGTTCGAGAAGCCGTTGCAATGGGCGGATGGCCAGATCACGTTGCACGGCCGGGTCGATCGGATCGATGAAAACGACGCTGGCGAACGCGCGGTGCTCGATTACAAAACCAGGACCCAGCAAGCGTTGAACAACAAATTCAAACAGCTCGAAGATCATCAACTGGCGTTTTACGGCATGCTGTCGGATACGCCAGTCTCTTATGGACATTACGTCGCGCTGGAACCGGTAAAGGACAAGACCGGCGATGCACAGGCGCCACATTATGCCGAGTGGCAAGGCGCGCTCGGCGAACAAATTATCAGCAATATGCGCGCGATCGCGCAAGGCGATGTGTTACCGGCGAGCGGCATTGAATCGGTATGCCAGCACTGCGACGTGCGCGGTTTGTGTCGCAAGGGGGCTTGGTGATGAGTGTTCAACAGCCGCCGTGCGCTTATGAAATCAATGGCGAGACCGCCAGCGCCCGACAGTTCACGCACACTGCGTGCGACCCGCGCCATTCGGTGGTGGTTGAAGCATGCGCCGGCAGCGGCAAGACATGGCTGCTGGTGGCTCGCGTTCTACGCTTGTTACTGTCCGGGACCGAACCGTCGGAATTGTTGGCGATTACCTTCACGCGCAAGGCCGCGCAGGAAATGCGCGAGCGGCTGATGCAATTGCTGCGCGACCTCGCGCTGCAACCGGACGCGGCGGTCCGCACGATGTTGCAGGAGCGCGGCGTGGACCAAGTGCAACTCGATAAGTTAATGCCGGTGGCGCGCGGCCTGTATGAAAGGGTACTGTCTAGCCCGCAAGCGCTATCGATCGATACTTTTCACAGTTGGTTTGCGCGCCTAGTCCAGATTGCACCGTTGAGTTCCGGCGTGCCGCACGGGTATTCGCTGACGGAAGCAAGCGGCGAGCTTCTGACCGAGACCTACGGTAGATTCATGCAGAGTTTGAATGAAAGCGGCAAGCATGACATCAAGACTGCGTTGTTGACGTTGTATGAGTCGATCGGTGACTGGCAAGCGAAAAAGCTGCTGGATGCATTTGTCGGCAAGCGTGCGGAATGGTGGGCGGCCACGCAAACCGGGGAACCGCTGGCATGGCTGCAACAGTTATGCGGTGAAGATGGCGAGTGCGATGCGCGCCTGCAATTATGGGACGACGACAAGCTGACAGCGCGCATCACAAATATCGCACGGCTGCTGGGGCAGGGTACGCAAACCAATCAGAAGCGCGCGACGGCAATCGAAAGTGCGCTCACTGCAGGCGCTTCTTTAGCCAGCTTCAGCGATTTGTGCCATCAATTTTTTGATGGCAATGGCGACTTCCGCAAGAACCTGAAGACCAACGACCTGAAGAAGGCGCTGGAAAACCACTTCGGCCGCGATGGCGTCACAGTGTTCGATGACGAGTTCAATCTCGTCGGTGAAGCGTTGAAGCAGTTTCAAAGACGCAGTTTCGAACCCGCCGTACTGGAATTGAATGCAGCCTTGTTCATCGTGGGAGCTGCATTTATCGATCAGTACCAGGCGGTGAAGGCTGAACAGCGCGTATTCGATTTTGCCGACCTCGAATGGCAAGCCTATCGCTTGCTGACCAATGAAGAACACGCAGCGTATCTGCAAAGCCGTCTGGACGCGCGCTACAAGCATATTCTGCTTGATGAATTCCAGGATACCAATCCGCTGCAATGGAGCATCGTGCGCGCATGGCTGAATGCATACGGCGACGACACTGGCAAGCCGAGCGTATTCATTGTCGGCGATCCGAAGCAATCGATCTATCGTTTCCGTCGCGCCGAACCGCGCGTATTTTTGGCGGCACGCGATTTGTTGCAAGCGCAGGGGGCATCGGTGTTGCGTACCAATCAGACGCGTCGCAATGCGCCGGCTATCGTCAATATGTTGAATGCCGGTTTGGAAAGAAACCCGATCTTCTCGCCGCAAACGACGCTGGCGGAAATCGAAGGCGCAGTCTGGCGCCTGCCTTTGACCCAGACGGAAAAAATTGAACAGAGCGGCTCCTCGATACTGGCGTTGCGCGATCCATTGGCAGCGCCGCGCGAAGAAGAGGAAGATGCGCGCCGTCTCGATGAAGGCCGTGCGGTGGCGCAGGCAATTTTGCGTGCGAAGCGGGAACTGTCCAGTCAAGGCAGCAACGTACCGTGGTCAGATGTGATGCTGCTGGTCAAAAAGCGCACGCATTTGGTCGCGTATGAACGCGCGTTGCGCGAGGCGGGTATTCCATTTGTATCCGACAAACGCGGCGGATTGCTGGAGTCGCTGGAGATACTGGACTTGATCGCGCTGCTGACGTTCCTGATCACGCCAGGTGACAACCGCGCGCTGGCGCATGTCTTGAAGTGCCCCATCATCGGCGCCGCCGACGATGATTTAATTGCACTTGCGCAGCGCAATGAGCGCGGCTGGTGGTCGCGTTTGCAAGCGGCGGCGATGGAAGGCGCCTCGGAACCGATCCAGCGTGCGGCAGGACTGTTGGAAAAATGGTTGTACGCCGCATTGCATCTGCCGGTGCACGACTTGCTCGACCAGATTTTGCACGACAGTCAGTTGGTTGCGCGTTACGCGCAATCGGCCCCGTTTCTGGTGCGCAGTCAGGTGATCGGCAATATCGAGGCATTCATCGAACTTGCATTGAATCTGGATGCAGGTCGCTATCCAAGTTTGCCGAAATTTATCGACGCGCTCAAAACGCTGCAAAAGGGCGCGCAAAACGATGCTCCCGACGAAGCGAATATCGATGCGGCGATCGATGCGGTACGCATTCTGACCATCCACAGCGCGAAGGGGCTGGAGGCGAGGATAGTCGTTCTGCTGGACGCCAATAATAGCGAGCCGGCGCGCGACGATATCGGCATCTTGTGCGACTGGCCGCAAGACGCGGAAGCGCCGACGCATTTCTCCGCGTTCGGACGCAAGGTAGAACGCGGTATTGCGCGCGACGCATTGTTTATCGCCGAAGAAAATTTCAAGTCGCAGGAAGACTGGAATCTGTTGTATGTGGCGGCAACCCGTGCCAAGGAATTGCTGATCGTGAGCGGCGTCGCTAACACCAAAAATGCCGCGCCGGATGGCGTGACGGAACATAGTTGGTACGCGCGGTTGCATATGGTGCCAGAGATTGAATGCGATGCTGTGTTGTCAGATAGTGCTGCTGATACGGTTGAAGAAAATTTCGACCTGCCCATATTCGCGCCACCGGCGCTTGCAGCTGCGCTGCCTGCACTTGCATCTCAAGTGAATTCCTCTGCCGCCGATGAAGGCATCGCGTTGCACGCATTGCTGGAACGCCTGACGCATGCACATGCCTGGCCGATTGATATACCCGATGCGGAAACGATTGCGCATTGGTTACGGTGTTCGCATGCGTTGGCAATCATCGTGCGTGAACAGGCGCTTGTCATTTTGTCGCAGCCGGCACTGGAACGGTTTTACGACCCGGCGCAATATCGCGCTGCGCATAACGAACTCGATGTCGTGCGCGGCGGTGAGCTAATGCGTTTCGATCGGCTGGTGGTGTTTGATGAGGAAGTATGGATACTGGACTACAAGCGCAAGGTGCTCGATAGCGAGCGCGTCGCTTATCAGTCGCAGATGGCGGACTATTGCGCGGCAGCAGAGGCAATATTTACTGGAAAGAAAATTCAGGCAGCTCTGATTACGGGCGAAGGGCAACTCTTGGAAATGGAGTGATAGTTCTGATCAAGGAGGGGGCTGGTGTCGTACGTCGCCCCGGATGCTTGACTTGCTGCTCGGCAAGTTGCAACGTTTCCTGGCTGTGGCGCATGTGCGCGATCAGCCGGTAGTCAATGTGGCGCTGGTGTGCGTTCCCACCCATATCGTATCGGGTATGGCATGGGAACTTTTGCAGGCGCGCACACCTCTGGTCGAGTGCGCAAGCCTCGAGGCCGTGCTTTCGAGGCGTATAACGCCGAAATCGATGATGTAGAGAAACAAACGCCGTCACGTTACTGCGATAGTGAGCGCAGGGTGGAGCCCCGGCGTGTTGCCATTGTTTTCAGGCGGGTAGCCTAGCTGAACTCGAAGGGGGGGTAAGACATGGTGTTGGAGCGCCCGCTCGAGCAACAATAACTTAATAAATTTGGTGGTGCCAAATCATAGTAAAAAATGCTTTTTTGGTGGAGCGGAGGAGGATCGAACTCCCGACCTCTGCATTGCGAACGCAGCGCTCTCCCAACTGAGCTACCACCCCATGACGAATAATTTTATTGGGTGGGACAGATTCATGCAACGGATGGGCGCATGTTTATTCATCAATTGCACCTCCATTGACATTGAAGTTTCCATAAGCATGAGACATGTCTTGAAAACACATCACCAAGTCACTGAATCTATTGACGGAAATTCCATTGCACCACTATAGTGACGAGATGATTTCTGATTTTCAACAACTCTCCGAAAAAATCGACGAATTGGCTGCGCTGGCGCAGTCACTTCGTCGTGAGAATGCGGACCTGCGTCTGACGATGACAGCGCTCGCTGCTGAAAATGCCGATTTATCCAGACGGATGCAGGAGGCGCATCAGCGCGTATCCGTTCTATTGGAGAATATGCCGGTGCCTGAAACGGATGAGGAGGCCGCATGAGTCAACTGGATGTTTCGATCATGGGAAATACATACAAGTTGGCGTGCAAGGAAGGCGAAGAGGAGGCGCTACGAGAAGCGGTCGCTTACTTAGACGACAAAATGCGTGCGATTCGAGATACTGGCAAGGTCAAGGGAAACGATCGGATTGCAGTGATGGCTGCGCTCGGAATTGCAGCGGAACTGCTCGCGACTAAATCGCCGGAAGGACCGCTGGTGGGAATGACGATGGCCGAAGTAAGACAGAAAATTTCCACTATGCATGCAATGCTGGATGCAGCGCTCGCGCCGCAAGAAAACCTCTTCTGATTTATCGAGGATAGAGTACTGCTGTACTTAACCGCCTCTCTCTATAGTGTCGAAGACAGAACCTCGCCAGCCGCGTAATTCGTTGCGCTGCAGCGCATCACAAAGCCTTGACGGCTCCTCTGCCCCAATCGTTAAAATTGTTTGACATGCGTGTCGATTGGAGTAGACTTCGAATCTCCTGCCGTGTTCGCGATTGCCATATATTCCTTGAACCATTTATGCGCATCGGTTGCGGAATTTTGTTCGATGGGAGTGCGCATCGCTAGTCCGATGAACCCGAAATTGAACTAACTGCGACCACCTTGAACCGTTTTGGTTCGGGATGCCGGCAAAGCGGCACAGGCGGGACTGGATTTATAAGCGGCTGCATAATTATGCAGCCGCTTTTTTTACGTCTGTTCGTGTAGAACGCCATTATTTAGAAATACAAGATGCGATATTGGCTAATGAAATCGGAACCCGGCGAGGTGAGCATCGACGATGCGCTGGCATCGCGCAATCAGGTGGTGCCATGGACCGGCGTGCGCAACTATCAGGCGCGGAACTTCATGCGCGACGCGATGTGCATTGGCGATGGCGTGCTGTTCTATCATTCCAGTTGTGCCGAACCGGGCATTGCAGGATTGGCCGAGGTCGCGAGTACACCTTATCCTGACCCGACGCAGTTCGATCCGCAGAGTAAATATTTCGACGTCAAAGCGACGCGTGAAAATCCGCGCTGGATGCTGGTCGACGTGCGGGCCGTCAAAAAGACCCGGCTGATCGCGCTATCCGAATTACGGGCGCAAGCGGCGCTGGAGGACATGCAAATACTCAAGCGCGGCAACCGTCTTTCCATTACCCCGGTTGCACCTGCTGAATGGCGCTGTATCATCCAGCACCTGCTCAATAATGACGGGAAATAACGGATGGATGTCAGCCTGATTCTTGCATTTCTCATCCTGGGCGCCGCGGTTGGTTTCGCTGCGGGTTTGCTCGGCATCGGCGGTGGCATGTTGATGGTGCCGTTCATTACGCTGCTGCTGACGGCAAAAGACTTTCCGCAAGAATTGATCGTCCATATGGCGATTGCGACATCGCTTGCGACTATCTTGTTTACCTCGATCTCATCGGTGCATGCGCATCACAAACGCGGCGCCGTGTCGTGGCGTATCGTGAAGCTGCTTGCGCCCGGCATTCTGATTGGCTCATGGATCGGTCCATGGCTAGGCAAGCAAATGAATTCATCTGCACTGGCGATGTTTTTCGGCGGCTTCGTCGCATTGTCGGCAACACAAATGCTGCTGAATAAAAAGCCCTCCGCATCGCGTGAATTGCCGAATGCGCCTGGCATGCTCGGCGCGGGCAGTGTGATCGGTGTGTTGGCCGGTCTGGTTGGCGCCGGCGGCGGTTTCGTGTCCGTGCCGTTCATGACATGGTGTAATGTCAAAATCCACAACGCTGTTGCGACTAGTGCGGCGCTGGGTTTTCCGATTGCGCTGGCGGGCACGCTGTCGAATATCTATTACGGGATGAATATGCCGAATCTGCCGCCGGGATCGCTGGGATTCATCTATCTGCCTGCATTGCTGGTCCTCTCATTGGCAAGCGTGACGACGGCGCCGCTGGGAGCGAAGACTGCGCATAGCTTGTCGGTAAAGCCGCTGAGGAAAATCTTTGCGATGGCGCTGTACGGACTGGCGACGTATATGGTTTACAAGGCGTTCAAGTAATACCAATCTGAATCCATAACGCGATTTCATGCCGCGTTATGGATTCAGATTGGTATAAGGTAGTGCCATTGAGGGGGCAGAGTTTTTTGCATACCTTATTGCGAAATTTACTTTGCCCCTGATTTACTGCCCATGCGTTGGGCGTTATAACTCAACCTGCCGTAATCTCAGCGCATTGCCAATTACCGATACAGAACTCAAGCTCATCGCCGCGCTAGCGATCATCGGGCTTAACAATATGCCGAACCATGGATACAGTATGCCGGCCGCGATCGGTACACCCAGGAAATTGTAGATAAAGGCGAAGAACAGGTTTTGCCGGATGTTGCGCATCGTGTGCTGGCTCAACAGGCGCGCTTTCGCGATGCCGCGCAAGTCGCCTTTGACCAGCACGATGCGTGCGCTGTTCATCGCGACATCGGTGCCGGTGCCCATCGCGATGCCGACATCTGCCTGCGTCAATGCGGGTGCATCGTTGATCCCATCGCCAGCCATCGCGACAATGCGGCCTTGTTTTTGCAATTCCTGTATATGACGGAATTTATCTTCCGGCAAAACTTCAGCCTTCACATCATCGATGCCGAGTTGCTTTGCGACTGCGGCTGCTGTTGTGGCGTTGTCGCCCGTCAATACGACGATATGCAATCCGGATTGCTTGAGCAGGGCGATGGCTTCCGGCGTGCTGGCTTTGATGGGATCGGCGACACTAACGAGGCCGGCGAGCTGGCTGCCGATGCTAACGAACATGACGGTTTGGCCCGATTCTCGCAAACGTTGTGCATCCGCTTCGCTCAGTGATGTGTCGATATTTTCGTCTTGCATCATGCGCAGGTTGCCGAGTGCAGCTTTTCTGCCGTTGATCTGGCCGCGCACGCCTTTGCCGGTGATCGATTCGAAATGGTCGACTGCCGGCATCGCCAATTTTTTCTCTAACGCGTGGCTGACGATGGCTTGTGCCAGTGGATGTTCGCTCATTTTTTCCAGCGCCGCGGCATGCATGAGCACGTCCGTCTGGTCGAACCCTGCGGCGGCAACGACTTGCTGTACCTTGGGCTTGCCTTCGGTGAGCGTACCAGTCTTGTCGATTACCAGAGTGTCGACTTTTCCCATCAACTCCAGGACTTCCGCATCCTTGATCAGTACGCCTGCACTGGCGCCGCGTCCGATACCGACCATGATCGAAATCGGGGTCGCCAATCCCAATGCGCAGGGGCAGGCGATGATCAGCACCGATACCGCGACCACCAGCGCATTGGCTAGCGCCGGTGTCGGGCCGACCACTGCCCAGATTGCAAATGCAATCACAGCGATGGTAATGACTGCCGGTACGAACCACGCAGATACTTGGTCTGCCAATTTCTGAATCGGCGCACGGGAACGACTTGCCTGGTTGACCAGTTGCACGATTTGCGACAACAAGGTTTCCGCGCCCACTTTTTCTGCGCGTAACAAAAACGAGCCAGTCTGGTTGATCGTGCCGGCGGTGGCCTTGCTGCCAGCTTGCTTTTCAACCGGGATCGGTTCGCCGGTCAGCATCGATTCGTCGACGCTCGATTTGCCTTCGACCACTTCGCCATCGACTGGGATATTCGCGCCCGGCTTGACGCGCAGTATGTCGCCTACCTGCACCAGATCAAGGTGCACTTCTTCCTCGCTGCCATCCGGCTTCACGCGAATCGCGGTATTCGGCGCCAAGGCAAGCAATGCCTTGACCGCGCTATTGGTGCGCGCCCGCGCTCGCAATTCAAGAACTTGTCCGAGCAATACCAGCGCGACAATCACCGCCGCCGCTTCGAAGTATAGAGGGACCATCCCGTTCATCTTGAATGCGGCAGGTAATGCCTGCGGGAACAGCAATGCCACCAGGCTGAATAGGTAGGCAGCCGCGACACCCAAGCCGATCAGGCTGAACATGTTCAGCTTCCAGGTCTTGAACGACGACCATGCGCGCTGCATGAATGGCCATCCGCCCCATAGCACGACCGGTGTGGCAAGCGCGGCTTGCAGCCAGTTGAACGAATTGATGCCGATCATGTGGTGGAGATTCAATCCCGGTATCAAATCGCTCATGCTGATCAACAACAGCGGCAAGCTCAATGCGACGCTGACCTTGAAGCGACGCGTCATGTCATCCAGTTCGGACGTATCTTCTTCGGCGGTGGCTAGCAAAGGTTCGAGCGCCATGCCGCAGATCGGGCAATTTCCCGGACCCACTTGTCGCACCTCGGGATGCATAGGACAGGTGTAGATCGCGCCTTGGTCGGCGACGGAAGTCGGCGCTGCCTTGGTGTTGCTCTTGCTCTTGTCTAAATAGGATGCCGGATCGGCTCTGAACTTGGTCACGCACTTGGTGCTGCAGAAATAGTAAGTGGTGCCTTGATACTCGACCATCTTTTCCGGATTGGCTGCTACTTTCATGCCGCATACCGGATCGGTGTATGGCTTGTCGGCTGTTACTGGCGTCGCTGCGTGTTGTCCGCCGCAGCAAGAGTCGCCGCTCGGCATGGGGCTTTTGGGAGGCGCACGATGCGCATGCTGAGGACGTTGGTTCATTTGATATCGCCTTTTTCAGTTTGATTCATTGAATTCACACTTTTTATCATAGACCCTGTACTTGGAGCGGATTTCCCTTAGGGGTGAGCGGGATTTCTTCGAGGACAGTGCGAGGAGGGACCATTCCCTTGCAGGGGAATGCCGTTACGGAGGCACGGCGCAGTGTGCTGCGAATTTCCTGTTCTACCGCGAAGAGCGCCGTGTGACGAGTCACACAAGGCGCAGCAGGGATTATAGAAATTGTCATGCGTCATGATGAGCTCTGGATGGCGGGTTCCGGTGATCTTTTTGAATGCAATAAACCTCAACTATGCAGAGAATTTTGCACTGCCACGAATGTCCAATAAATTGTTAATTGTCATGCCTAAATTCTATTGGTATTGGATTTTTCTGAATCATGTGCGGAAGGATTGCTCAATATAGATCCAAATTCGACTACGTCACGAAACTGGGGTGGGATGGCAGTGCGTTTCCAGAAGAAGGGGAAGATTTTTACCCGAACTGGAATGTGCCGCCCGGTTCGTATCCGTGGCTCATGCATCGGTTCGATGACGGTCATGCTCATATCGACAAAGTGCATTGGGGATATCGCCCAACGTGGGCGGTTGAAAAGGGCCTTCCGATGGCAATTAATGCACGGATAGAGAAAGCCGCAAGTGGTGCTTTCTTTCGCCATCTATGGAAATTGGGCCGTGCAATCGTACCGGCCGATGGTTGGTATGAGTGGACGGGAGCGCCACGCCACAAGCAGCCATGGTACATCCGCTTGAAGACCGATCGTCCGATGTTTCTGGCCGCGCTCACGAATTTCCGACCGGGCAAGGAACTGCACGAAGGATCGGGCTTTGTCATCATCACCGCGATGGCGGAAGGCGGCATGGTCGATGTACACGACAGGCGGCCAGTTGTATTCAGCGCCGATGACGCGCAGTTATGGCTCGATGCCGCGTTGCCGGTAGAGCAGGCGGAACACTTGGCGCGTTCGATGACGCTGCCGGCGGAGACGTTTGAGTGGTACAAGGTCACTAAGGATGCGAGCCGGGTCGGCAACAACAACCCGTATCTGATTGAGCCCGTGTGACAGAGATGGATCAGGCATTCCCTGCATGTCTGCGGCATGGGTAGAGTGATATGTCATGGTCATTCATGTTTCTATATAAACTTTTGATATTGAACAATGTGACAACTCTGCGTCTCACTACCATCTTTCCATAAGCCCCCACTTCACCACCCTCTTGTTGGCCTAATACTCTGGAGATTTTGATGGATACAAGCTTGATGGAGTCGCACATAACGGACGAAGGTGTCAGCTTCACAGTGGCGGTTGGTACTGTACAGAGAGAATGTGTCGTGTCCAGGGAGGCGCTCGCCCACCTACGCCAAATGCATGGTTTCTCGATGGACTTGATGAACATTTATGGTGCATTTGAAGCGCGCATCAACAGTGTCGCCCGGCGTCTGGTGCTGTCCGGTGAAAATGCCTCGCCGCTCGTGTTGGGACCGCAGGTTTTTCGCTGATATTTTCGTGTTTACAGCATCTTCATCATCACGCTTTCAAGCTCCCGATTTCCATTTGCACGAACCGCCCATGTATGGCGTCTTTGTGAGAGAATTTTCATTCACTTTGAGGGAGGCTATATGGCGACCGTAAGATATACCAAAGCAGATTGGATAGCCCAAGTGGATATACAGACGCTGGACGATGGAAAATTCCAAGGCGTTGTCGTGATCGCCCATAAAAGCGGCTCGGTGTGCGATGAATCTCAGCATATCGCCGATACGATATCGGATACGCCCAAGGATGCGCTGGACGAAGCAAAAGCGCTGGCGCACCGCATTTTGGATGATCTGTAGGAACGATTCCATAAAGTGAATTGCGCTGCTGCGGCGTCGGCATCAAAACAAAGCGACTGTTTTGAATTACCAGGCAAGTGCTTCCCCCTCTCGTTTGCTTACTTGTTTTTGTGCCACCAATTCTGTGGTGGACTTGCGACGGTTTGAATGTTTTAAAGCACTTTCGTGTAGATGTTTTTCATTTCTGATATTTCATTTCCCAAATGCACAGCCCAGAATGATTTACTTGGAGGAGATAATGGAAAAAGAAGAAGCTATAGCGGTAATGAGCCACTTGGCCGGGAAGCTGGAACATGTTCTGACCATAGAGGATGTAGTGTCTCCATTTGCAGAATTTCTGGCGCATATCCGATCCAGCATTTCGGAAGAAGATTTCGCTTTCCTTGCGACCATCGGCGCAATGATTTATTTGAAAGGTTTCCGCGAATACGACTCCAGCGTTCAAACCGATCGACTGATGACGAAATTACGTAAATGAGGGTCTGATTTCCAACAACCGGGAATTGTTTGACAAGCACCCTTGGTTGCCCCCAAACACTGTCAGTCTTATAATCGCAGGGTTTTGGTGCCCGCGTACATGCTCATGTGCGCAGTTAAACGGGAAACACGAGGCTGATTGTTCAGCAAGCGTGTGCTGCCCCCGCAACGGTACGCAAGCGTCGCCCTTCGGCGACCGGCTGTCTCTCGATACCACTGTGCATTTGCATGGGAAGGTCAGGCAGTTTGCCTTGCCAGCCCGGATACCGGCCAGGACAGGTGGAAATGCTGCGGCCGATATTCTTCACGATGTGAGTGACACAGGCATCGTCTGAGCGCATCGTGCGCTTCGATTGCCGTGATTCAGTCCGCGCATTTCTGTTCAATCCAGCCCACGGGGAAGTCGGCTGGTTGCTTCCCTTTTAAAAACACATCATGACCTCACCCGTTTCACGGCACGCCGCAATGGCGACCACGCCGCTTGCGATGGCGCTTGCCATTGTCGCTGTCTTTTCCTCTTCCGCGTTTGCACAAGTGCGTTCGGACACGATGCTTGCACCGATCGTGGTTACCGCATCACGTTTTGTTACCGACCCTGCGCTGGCACCGATCGGCGCGACCGTTATTACGGCTGCCGACATTCGCAATGCCGGTGTGGACAACGTCAATCAAGCCATTCGCAAAATCGGTGGTGTCTATGGCCGCCAAAGCTTCTATGGCACACAGGATTTTGATCTCGATTTGCGCGGCTTTGGGACCAATAGCGGACAGAATCTCGTGGTGCTGGTGGACGGCGTGCGCCTGTCGGAAAATGAGTTGAGCAATGCAACGCTTTTATCAATCCCGATCGACACGGTGGAGCGCATTGAAATCATGCGCGGCGGCGCCAGCGTGCTCTACGGTGATGGTGCGACCGGTGGTGTCATCCAGATCATCACCAAACGCCCGCGCTTGAACGCGTTGTCTGGCTCGTTCACCGATGAGATTGGCCAATACGGCCATCGCGAATTGCGCGCATCCGTCGCCAAAGGATGGGACGGTGTTGCGCTGGACGCCAACGTGAGTGCACAACATACCGATAATTATCGCGACAACAATGCAGTCAAACTGAAGAATTTCAGCGGCGGCGCGCAATGGATCGCCAAAGAGGGGCGCGCAGGCATTCGTGTCGATCTGTTGCGCCAGGATTCGCGCCTTGCAGGAGCCTTGTCGCTCGCGCAATTTGAGGACAACCCACGCCAAACGCTGACGCCGAACGGCTATGCTTCCTTTGACACCGACCGCTACACGGCGTTTATTGAGCGCAAGTTTGGCGCATGGGAGGCAGCGGTCGAATTGTCGCAGCGCGAAAAGACGAGCGGCTTTGGCACCTCCTCACCTTATACGAGCAAGCAAACCCAGTTTTCGCCACGCATGCGCAACTTGAGCAATATCGATGGCATGATCAATGAATTGGTGTTGGGCTTGGATCTTGCACGCTGGAATCGTGTCACCGAGAGTACCTATTCCCAAGCCGATGCGTCGCAGAAATCACGGGCTGTCTACGCTCGCGACGAGATCAAATGGGGCAATGCGCGCATTGCAGCGGGTGTGCGGCACGAAATCTTCGACAAGGATTCTGCCGATCCGATGGCGATCTACAGCAAATCGCAATCGCTCAACGCGTGGGAATTGCAAGGCAGTTATGCTGTGACGCCTGTCACCAATCTGTTCGCCAAGGCAGGGCAGAGCTACCGCGTCGCCAATGCCGATGAGAACGGCTATACCGCGAGCACTAATGTCCCGTTGACCGCGCAAATATCGCATGACCTGGAGTTGGGCGCCAACATACGCAATGCCGCTCAAGAACTGACGGTCAGGCTGTTTCGGCACCAGCTG
Organism: uncultured Oxalobacteraceae bacterium; assembly: GCA_966250375.1. Classification (GTDB taxonomy): domain Bacteria; phylum Pseudomonadota; class Gammaproteobacteria; order Burkholderiales; family Burkholderiaceae_D; genus CAMLDH01. Next base: position 26,865 of record CBINHE010000027.1, on the reverse strand, counting down.
CGCAACGAGATCTTTTATGATCCCACCGTTTTCAATAGATTCGGCTACTCCGGCGCCAACGTCAATCTTGATCCAACCAGACGCCAAGGCATCGAAGTCGAAGCCGCTACCCGTGTAACGGCCGCATGGCGCTTGTCTGCCCAATGGCAGCATGTGAATGCGCGTTTTACCGAAGGCATCAACGCAGGAAAAGAAATGGTCATGGTGCCCAACAATATCGTATCCGCGCGCCTGAGCTGGCTCCCTGCCAACGGTCAAAGCGCCGACATCGGCATGCAATGGGCAAGCGAGCAGCGCTATGGCGGCGACTTCACCAATACATGCTTGGTGCAGATTCCGTCTTACACGACATTCGATGGCCGCTATGCCAAGCGAGTAGGTGCATGGGAGTTTGCCATTGTGGGCACTAACTTGACCAACAAACACTATTTCAGCAATGCTTATGACTGCCAATCCAGCATCTATCCCAACGATGGGCGCCAGCTGAAGATTTCTGCTCGTTATGATTTCTGATGATTGATCTTTCCGTAATTCGCGGCAGCGAATTACGGCTCTTCTCACTCTGTCCCTTGGGAAATGGATAACGATATCAACGAACCTCACCGCGCATTGCGCAACACGGGAAACGGCACATGAAATTTCCATTCTCCACATTGATGGTGCAGGGCACAACCTCCGATGCCGGCAAAAGCACCCTCGTTGCCGCCCTCTGCCGCTTGCTGGCGCGCGAAGGCGTTAAGGTGGTGCCGTTCAAGCCGCAGAATATGGCATTGAATAGCGCAGTGACCGCCGACGGCGGCGAGATCGGCCGCGCGCAAGCATTGCAGGCGCAGGCAGCGGGGCTGGCGCCGCATACCGACATGAATCCTGTGCTGTTGAAGCCATCGAGCGACACCGGTGCGCAAGTGATCATTCACGGCAAGGTACGCGCCGATATGAACGCGCGCGACTATCACCAGTACAAGACGATCGCGATGTCGGCGGTTCTGGAATCGCACCGGCGTCTATGCGCGCAATATGAAGCGGTCATCGTCGAAGGTGCCGGTAGTCCGGCCGAGATCAATTTACGCGAGCGCGACATTGCGAACATGGGGTTTGCGGAGGCGGTCGATTGCCCGGTGATCCTGATTGCCGATATCGATCGCGGCGGCGTGTTCGCGCATATCGTCGGTACCTTGTCATGTCTTTCCGATAGCGAGCGTAAGCGCATCATCGGCTTCGTGATCAATCGCTTTCGCGGCGATATTGGTTTGCTGAAGCCGGGACTGGAGTGGCTGGAACAGCAAACCGGAAAACCGGTGCTTGCGGTATTGCCGTATCTGCACGGACTTCACCTGGATGCGGAAGATGCGATCCAGCCGGCGCAAACTGTGAGCGGAAAATTCCGCGTCGTAGTCCCGGTCTTGCCACGGATTAGCAACCATACGGATTTTGATGCATTGCGAGCGCATCCTGATATCGACCTGCATTTCGTTGGCCCGGGCCACGCGATTCCGCCGGCCGATTTGATTATTCTGCCCGGCAGCAAAAATACCCGTGCGGACTTGAATCACTTGATCGCGCAAGGCTGGCCGGATGCGCTGGCCAGGCATTTGCGCTATGGCGGCAAAGTGATTGGTGTGTGCGGCGGCTATCAAATGCTGGGACGTACGGTGGCTGACCCACATGGCGTCGAAGGCGAACCGGGCGTATTGCCTGCGCTCGGCCTGCTCGACATCGATACCGAGCTGACGCAGGAAAAACGGCTGGTACAAGTCAGCGGCCGCTGCGCTTTCGCCGATGCCGAAGTCACCGGTTACGAAATCCATATGGGTATATCGCATGGGCCGGCGCTGGATCGTCCCGTGTTCCATATCGGTGATCTCGCTGAAGGCGCACGCTCGGCCGATGATCAAATTTTAGGCACTTACCTGCATGGCTTGTTCGATCATCCGCAAGCTTTTACCGCGCTATTGCAGTGGGCTGGACTGCGCGATGTCGCGCCGGTGGATCTGGCGCAATTGCGCGAGCAAAGCCTGGACCGCATTGCCGATGCGTCGAAGCCGCTATTTGACGCGCTCGTGAATTTATAATCCGGGGGCGCACGGCGCGTACCCGCTTGCAAGGTGGAGCGGGGGTTTCAGGCGATATATCGCCTGCCCGCGTAACGGCAATGGCTTGCAAGCCATTGTGCGCCCTGCAAGGGGGTACTGTTCCGCAGGCGGATCAAATTGGCGTACGAATTGAGCTGCCACATCGGCAATGTTTCTTGAGGGACAGAGACTGCGGCCGCAAGCGTCAATCGCTTTTGCCTTGCCACCCTGCACGCTGAACGCCAGGCAGTGTCAGGGCGGAACTCACCCTCCGATGGCGTGTCAATTGATTTTGTGATCCTTATTATTAATGATGACCACGGATGTTAGCGACGCGCAAAATGGCTGCAATCCCAATGGCCCGTATCTGCATTTGTTAGCGGACGTTGGTGGTACCAATGCGCGCTTCGCATTGGAACATGCATCCGGCCAGTTCGACATGATCCGCGTGTTGGCCTGCACCGACTATACGGAGTTCGCCGATGCAGTCGAGGCTTATCTGGCCGAATGCGGAAATCCTGATGTGCATCATGCGGCGGTCGCGATCGCCAATCCGGTGCAAGGGGATTACGTCAAGATGACCAATCATCATTGGGCATTTTCGATCGAGGCGACACGCCGCCGCTTGCATCTTGATACGCTGTTGGTCGTCAACGACTTTACGGCACTTGCGATGGCGTTGCCGCACTTGGCGCCAGAACAGCGAAGGCAAATTGGCGGCGGCATCGTGCAGCGCGGTAAAGTGATCGGGCTGGTGGGGCCCGGCACCGGTCTCGGTGTCGGCGGACTGATCCCGTCCGACGGGCGCTGGATTGCGCTCGCTAGTGAAGGCGGGCATGTGTCGTTCTCCCCGAACGATCAGCGTGAAGTCGAGGTGTTGAACTATTGCTGGAAAAAATACGCGCATGTATCGGCGGAGCGCTTGGTGTCGGGTCCCGGTATCGAATTGATTTACGAGGCGCTCGCGGCTGCGGATACAAGCAATCAATCCGCCGTAATGCTGCATGGACCCGAGATCGTCCAGCGCGCGCTGGACGGTACCGATCGCCTCTGCATGGAAGCGCTGGAGTGCTTTTGCGTCATGCTGGGAACGGTCGCCGCCAATGTCGCGGTGACACTAGGCAGCTTCGGTGGCCTCTATATTGGCGGCGGCATTGTACCGCGCCTCGGTGACTATTTCGCGCGGTCGCCGTTCCGTGAGCGTTTCGAAAGGAAGGGGCGCTTCAGCGACTATTTGGCGCAAATACCGACCTTTGTCATTACCGCGCCTTATCCGGCATTCATTGGCGTCGCGGCGATTCTTGCGGAGCATCTGGTGGAAAGTAACGCAATTGCGCAGGACGCCGGTGCAGTGTTCAGCGGCCCTAGGCCTCGCGCAGCAATAATTTAGCCAATTAGGCGACACATCGCATCGGGGCCAGTCGCTTCAACTCGTATCGTTCGTCACGCACATTCCAGTAACGCTGTCCGGATTTGCTTCCAAGGAAGGCGTAGCCTCAGCAAATCCACTTATACGAGCAAAACAAATTCTATAAAAGAGCAGGGGAGGGCCGTTATATTGGCGATCGCATCGTACCGCTTTTGCTCGACTGAGCCGGATAAAGTAGGCAAAATCTCTTTCTTCCTAAATAATCGGAATTGAGATCATGCTTCCAGTCGTAATCTCAATCATGCCGAAAAAAACGATGTCAATAACCGAATCCTCAGTCTTGGGCCAAGAGTGGCGTACCCTGCAGAACAACTATGAGCAGTACGAGAAAAGCGCATTGCTTATCAAACTGACGGCCATCGTCCTGTGCGTAGCCGGATTATCGCTGGCGCGGTATGAACTTCTGACGAGCGCGGTGATATTGATCTTGTGGGTGCAGGAAGCCATTTTCAGAACATATCAGTCGCGACTCGGGGTGCGGATTTTGCGAGTCGAATCGCTGATAAATCAGAGCGCGCAAATAGAAGGCGTGGCGTTTCAACTTCACTCGGACTGGTTGCGCACTCGTCCTGGAGCAGTTGGACTGTTGGTCGAGTATGCTGCGAGCGCACTGAAGCCAACCGTGGCTTTCCCATATGCGGTACTGTTTATAGGTTTGGCCGCAGCACAAGCATGGTGATCGGATGAATACAGTAGGCAGGCCTGTCTATTGATGGCACTTCTATGCGCTATGCGCGTGGCGACCGCCGAAATCATTGGCGAGGTCGGTAATAAAAAAAGCGATTTATCAGCAATTTGCACCTGCCAACAAGATAAGAAATCCATGACTATTGAAAAAAGACAGTCGCCACGCCGCGAATTGAAACTCCAGGCCACTTTGATGGTGGATGGGCTGATGCCAGCCAAGGTGCGTACGATGGATATCGGAAAGTACGGCATGTCGCTCATCGGCATTGCGAAACAATTAACGGTAGAGCAGCATGTGAATGTCAGTTTCGATATGTTTTTTGCTTGCAAGCTTTATCATGTTGCCGTGAGCGCACGAGTGTCGCATTGCCTGCACACCGCAAACGATGGTTATAAAGTTGGATTGCAATTCTTTAGCATTGATGCCGAGGTAGCGGATTTACTTGCGAAATATGTGGGCAGTTGATTTCAGAAAAATAAATGTCAAACCCCGTTAACGGCGCGAATCCAAGGGGAAAACTTATCTCCGGTAATTGTGGTTAAGCTTATTGATAACTAGTAAATATTCGGTAACCCCATACTGTTGCCCCCAAAGCCAATCTCTGCGAAACATCAACCTATTGGTCTGCTGTCAGGGAAATAGTGGCATCAAGCAGAAATAGCGTAAAGCGCGGGAATCGGATTTTTCTATCCTGATGCCATGGCTTCATGCATTTCCCCGGCGATGGATGTTGACGTTCCGGCATTGGCGGAACAGCCTGCCTGCACGCCATTTGACGTGCAGATGGTCAGCATCAGCAAAGAGGCGTACATCCAGCTCAAGTGGGAGGCGAATTACTGGCGCACGCAATTTAGCCAGTTGGCCGCGCATCGCGATCGGGATGTGCAGCATCTCAAAGAGGAGATGGCGCAACGTGACAAGCGCGCCTCTCAAGCGCTATCCGAGATCAAGGCCGCGCTGGACAAAGCCCGCGCGCGTGTTGAAGACCTCCAGAAGCGCCTGTTCAGCCGCAAGAGTGAAAAGTCACAGGGCGGCAGCGAAAAGCGATCAGGCGAACCCGACATCAAGCGGCCACGCGGACAGAGGCCAGCCCGGCCATGGGCGTGTGCGCTCAACGCACCTGCCGGCTTGGTGAATGTGCCGGAAATAAACAAGTGCTGTGCCTGCTGCGGATTGCCGCTGGCCCCGCTTCCAGGCACGCAAGCCAGCGAAGTCATCGAAATCGAGGTCAAGGCTTATCGTCGCATCATCCAGCGCAAACGGTATCAACCCACCTGTCTATGCTGCGCGCTACCGTCGATCGTGACAGCGCCTGTGCCACCCAAGATCATCCCGAAAGGGAAGTATGGCATTTCGGTATGGACCGAATTCATTGTTAATAAATTCCTCTACGCTCGCCCCACGCATCGCTTGTTACAGTCATGGCAAGCCCTCGGCTTGCCAGTGGCCCAAGGCACCGTTACCGGCGGCTTTGCCTACCTGGCCCCTCTGTTTGTGCCGCTGGTGCAGGCATTTCGAGACCGGCAGCACAGCGACACCCACTGGCATGCCGATGAAACCGGCTGGAAGGTATTCGAGCACGTCGAAGGGAAGAAAACGAACCGCTGGTATTTATGGGGCTACCAGTCCCGCAGCGTGATGTATTTCGACTTGGAACCCAGTCGCGCGGCGACGGTGCCGACGGCCCATTTCAAAGGGTTATCCGAAGGGATCGTCATTTGCGACCGGTACGGTGCGTACAAGAAAATGGCGCGCACGCTCGGCCTTCTGCTGGCTTTTTGCTGGGCGCATGTGAGGCGGGATTTCCTGACGCTGGCACAAGGCTACCCCCAACTGAAAGCATGGGCGCCGGCGTGGGTGGAGCGTATTGGCACCTTGTACCATCTCAACGATGCGCGCCTGAAGATGCGGGGCGATGCAGCTGCCTTTGCCCGGCGTACAGCAACAGTCGAACAGCATCTGCAAGGCATGTTGGCCAGTTCCGCTCAGTTTGCCGCTTCCATGTTCACCGTGCTATTAACGCTGGATCAGGTGTGGGACATCAATGCCCGTGTGTGGATGGCAGAGTTTCTGCAAGCGTATGCGGTTGGACGGGGTGCATCGCCGGCATTGTCGCTCTTTCTGCCGTGGGCAATGACGCCAGAGCGACTAGCCCATTTCGGCGGCAAGCCGCCAGGCACGCGCGCTGCAAACATGACCCAGCCCAATACGTCGTGAAGCGGGGCTTTACTCGCACGATTGCCTTGCCATTGAAAGAAAGCCAAACCATCCGATCACGGCTATCGGCTGTCGCCGCCACCCACGATCAGCGCTTGCCTATCGCATATCGATTCGCCGCACGGCTCAACGACGCAGCGCACCAGCTGCGCAAAGCCTCTTGTATTCGCACAGCAGTTAGCTACGTCGGCTGATCCGCTCCACCGGGTCGCCAAAAAAATCGAAAATTGAGATGGGGGGATTACCGAATATTTACGATAACTAGGTGGATTAAATCCTATCTCATTGATTTACAAAGGGTTTGTTGCCCTGATGCAAATATGGCAGATCAGATGTCATGAAAGTAAAAATGTACCAAATCCGCTAACCTCAACCTGCCAAGCGCTGAATCAAGCGCAGGATATCCAGCGGTGTACTAACCAATTCATCCGCATCCCACGTTACCGGTTCCGCATGACCGCAATAACCCCACGCTGCGGCAATGGTAAGCATGCCTGCGGCACGGCCGGCCTGAATGTCGCGCAAATCGTCGCCCACATACCAGCAATCCTGCGGCGCCAACCCAAGGCGGCGCGCCGCTTCCAGCAATGGCTCCGGATGCGGTTTTGCATGCGCTGTCGTGTCGCCGGAGATCACGCACCCTGCATCATGCAAACCAATCTGCTGTACCAAAGGGTCGGTGAAACGCGCTGCCTTGTTGGTCACGATGCCCCACGCCAAACCGCATTCGTCCAAGTTTGCAAGCAATGCCGGGACGCCCTCGAACAAACGGCTCTCCACGGCAAGCGCTGCAGCATAATTGTCGAGAAAGTTGACGCGTAAATCTTCGTAACCGTCTTCCCCCGGCTTGAGCCCAAATGCGGCGCCGATCAATCCGCGCGCCCCGGCCGATGCGAACGGGCGTAGCAATTCGTAAGGTGTCGGCACCAACCCGCGAGCAATACGCAGCCGGTTCAGGGCGCCTGCCAGATCGGGCGCGGTATCGGCGAGTGTGCCATCGAGGTCGAACAAAATGGCGCGAGGTATTGTCAGGGGCATATGGATTTTAGCGTGACGATCTTGCCGACGAGTCTCGCAATAAGAATGTCACTGCGAGACTTGCCAAGCTTGATAAGTTCAGGTGAGGCGCGTACAGGCAACCAGATAGTTGACGCTGGTATCTTGGTTCAGCGAATACACTTTGGTGAGCGGGTTGTAACCCATGCCCTTCAGTGTTTCGACCGTCATGCCGGCATTGCGGATAAATTGCGAGAGCTCGGCGGGCGTGATGAACTTTGCATAGTCATGCGTGCCCTTCGGCAGCAGCCGCAGCAGATATTCGGCCCCGATGACCGCGAACAGATACGATTTCGGGTTGCGGTTCAGAGTCGAGAAAAACACATGGCCGCCGGGCTTGACCAGCGTTGCGCAGGCTTGCACGATAGCGGCAGGGTTAGGCACGTGCTCCAGCATTTCCATGCAGGTCACGACGTCATAGCGCCCCGGCTCACGCGCTGCCAGGTCTTCAGCGGACACCATCTCATAGCGCACCTGCATGCCCGATTCCAGACTATGCAGGTCGGCGATCTTCAGTGCCTTCTCGGACAGATCGATGCCGGTGACGTTCGCCCCCTTTTTTGCCATCGACTCGGCCAGGATGCCGCCCCCGCAGCCGATGTCGGCCACGGTCTTGCCGGCAAGCGGCGCGCGGGCATTGATCCACTCCAGTCGCAGCGGATTGATTTCATGTAAAGGACGGAACTCGGAAGTGGGATCCCACCAACGGTGGGCGAGGTCGCTGAATTTTTGCAGTTCTAATGGATCGGCATTCATAGGATGAATGATAGCTGAAAGCGGATATAAAAAAACCCCGCAGAGGCGGGGTTTTGGAATTGCATGGAATCAATTACTTGGTACGGGTACCAACGACTTCGATTTCTACGCGGCGGTTCTTGGCTCGACCGGCGGCAGTCTTGTTGTCAGCGATCGGTTGTTTCTCGCCTTTGCCTTCAGTGTAGACGCGGCTCGTGTCAATGCCCTTGGATACCAGGTAACTCTTTACCGCTTCGGCGCGGCGTATGGATAACTTCTGGTTGTACGCATCGGCGCCGACGGAGTCTGTATGGCCAACTGCAATCACCACTTCCAGATTCATGCCTTGCAGCTTCGATGCGAGGTCGTCCAGTTTGGCTTTGCCGTCAGGTTTCAGTGTTGCTTTGTCGAAGTCGAAGAAGGTATCGGCAGCGAAGGTCACTTTTTCAGAAACCGGTGCGGGTGGCGCTTGGGGCGCAGGTGCCGGTGCAGGAGCCGGTGTAGCCGGCGCAACCGCCACTGGTTTTGCAACTACACCGTCGCAACCGACGACAGTTGCATCAGCGGGAGTCCAGTAGCCAGTATGCACGCACAAGCCGGTACCGCTGCGCACGACGTCGCCACGGCTGTCCTGCGCGTAAGAGCCAGTCGGCGTCGCTTGAGTGTTCTCCTGGGCGGATGCAGAAATTGCAACGACTGCGGACGCAGCGAAGACGAGGTTTGCTAATTTATTCATGTTTCTCCTCTTGGTTGAGATATCCGCAGATGAACTGCGCATCAATTTATTCACTACATTAAAAATAGACAATATTAAGAATTGAATAATACCACGGGCTATAACGCTCGCAGGTGCTTACTTGTTGACTCGCAACAAGCTAACTCTTATTCATTTTGCCATAGGCAGTTAAGGCCGCGGAGCTTGCCAAATCGTCCAGCAAATGTTTTTGATGAATTGTCGTTTTTTCGCTACGGATTATTGTAAAAAACAGATCCAATCAAAAAAATGCTTGGACATATTTGTGGCACTCTTTTAAAAGAGGCGCGCCTCAACTTAGTTGGTGATGCCGCGCGCTTCGATTACAACGCGACGATTCGGAGCGAGGCATTCGAGCAACTTCTTGTGATTCAATTTGTCGCTGCAAGATTTGAGCGGCTGCGTCTTGCCCATGCCCAACGTGTCGATTGGCGCTGAAACGCCCTTGCTTTTCAGATACGCGGCAACCGCTTCCGCGCGTTTGTCGGAGAGTTTTTGGTTGTATTGCTGCGTACCGAGGCGATCGGTATGGCCGGTGATGATGAGGATATCGACTTTGCCGCAAGCAGCAAGCTTGCCGAGTACTTCATTGTCGATTCGTTTTTTTGCTGCATTGGTCAACACTGATTTGTTGAACGCGAAAGTCTGATCGTTCTCTAGTGTTACAGCGAAGTCGCAGCGTTTCGGCGCGGCCGGCGCAATCGGCGTTGAGGCAGCTACCGAGGGCGGTATCGCGATCGGGGGCGCAGTCGGCTTGACAATCGGGGGCAGTAGTTCACCATCGCAGCCCGGCACCGCATCGGCCGGCGTCCAGTGGCCGGTACGCCAGCACAGTCCAAACTGGCTGCGGACAACGGTGCCGCGGCCATCCTGCGCGTAGGCGCTTGTGCTCGGGTTGGCCTGGATATCGGTCGCGGTTTGGGCGAATGCGCTGGCAGTCGCTGCGCCAATGACGAGCCCGAGAATCAGTTTATTGAGCATTTTGTCTTTCTTCTCTAATAAGTATTTAGTGGCAAAAAAGCATTGCGGAGCATTCAGGCAGCATTTAAGCATATTTTTCTGTAAAAAACGCTGCATTTTGCAGCGCTCGTTTTCAGGTTGAATCGCCTGCCGGGAAAGCGCCATCGCCCGTGCTGGCCCGCATGTTAAAATCATGCGTTTAGCGCATCTCCCGTGATCGCTTTGCCGATGCGTAGATGATAAGTCAACCTCTGAAATAAAAGCCAGCCACACCCGCCAATGGATCAATTCGCTAAAGAAACAATACCGATTTCCCTCGAAGAAGAGATGCGCAAGAGCTACCTCGATTACGCAATGAGCGTGATCGTGGGGCGTGCCTTGCCGGATGTGCGCGATGGTTTGAAGCCAGTGCACCGCCGTGTCCTGTTCGCGATGCACGAGATGAATAACGTGTGGAACCGTCCGTACGTGAAATGTGCGCGCGTTGTCGGTGAAACGATGGGTAAATACCACCCGCACGGTGACCAGTCGATTTACGACACGCTAGTGCGCATGGCGCAGCCGTTTTCGTTGCGTTACATGCTGGTGGATGGTCAAGGCAACTTTGGCTCGGTCGATGGTGATAATGCGGCGGCGATGCGTTACACGGAGTGCCGACTAGACAAAATTGCCAGCGAGATCCTGGCCGACATCGAAAAGGACACGGTCGATTTTGTGCCCAACTACGACGGCAAGGAAAAAGAGCCGTCGGTGTTGCCGACCCGGATTCCGAACCTGCTGATCAACGGGGCATCCGGGATCGCGGTAGGCATGGCGACCAATATCCCGCCGCATAATATTACCGAGGTGATCGACGGCGCGCTGCACGTATTGCGCAACGGCGAATGCACGATCGATGAACTGATCGAAATCATTCCTGCGCCGGATTTCCCTACTGCCGGCATCATCTATGGCGTGTCGGGCGTGCGCGATGGTTACCGTACCGGTCGCGGCCGCGTCGTAATGCGCGCCAAGACGCATTTCGAGGAATACGGCAGAGAGGGTCGTACCGCGATCATCGTCGATGAGTTGCCATATCAGGTAAACAAAAAGTCGCTGCTGGAACGCATTGCCGAACTCGTGCGCGACAAGAAACTCGACGGCATTTCCGATATTCGCGACGAATCCGACAAGTCCGGCATGCGTGTCGTGATTGAATTGAAGCGCGGTGAAGTCGCGGAAGTCGTGCTCAATAATCTGTACAAGCAGACTCAGTTGCAAGACACGTTTGGCATGAACATGGTTGCGCTGGTGGATGGCCAGCCGAAGCTGCTGAACCTGAAGCAGATGCTCGAATGCTTCCTGTCGCACCGCCGCGAAGTCGTCACGCGCCGCACCGTGTTCGAATTGCGCAAGGCGCGCGAGCGTGGTCACGTGCTGGAAGGCTTGGCGGTCGCACTGGCCAATATCGACGATTTCATTGCGATCATCAAAGCGGCGCCAACGCCACCGATCGCGAAAACCGAATTGATGGTGCGTGCGTGGGATTCGTCCGTAGTGCGCGAAATGCTGACGCGTACCGGCGAAGAGAGTCTCGGCGGCATCGACGCGTTCCGTCCGGAGAACTTGCCCAAGCATTATGGCATCCAGTCTGACGGCCTCTATAAATTGTCCGACGATCAGGCGCAAGAAATTTTGCAGATGCGGTTGCAGCGTTTGACCGGTCTGGAACAAGACAAGATCGTCAACGAGTATAAAGAAGTGATGGCGCAGATCGCCGACCTGCTGGACATTCTGTGCCGGCCGGAGCGCGTTACCGCCATCATCACTGATGAGTTGACCGCAGCCAAGAACGAATACGGCATCGGCGCAAAAGATGTTCGCCGTTCGCAGATCGAATTGAATGCGACCGACCTCGGCACCGAAGACCTGATCACGCCGCAAGACATGGTGGTCACCTTGTCGCACACCGGTTACATGAAGTCGCAGCCGGTGTCCGAATACCGTGCGCAAAAGCGTGGTGGCCGTGGCAAGCAGGCGATGGCGACCAAGGAAGACGACTGGATCGACCAGTTATTCATCGCCAACACGCACGATTACATTCTGTGCTTTTCCAATCGCGGCCGTTTGTATTGGCTGAAGGTGTGGGAGGTACCGCAAGGTTCGCGCAATTCGCGCGGCAAGCCGATCGTCAACATGTTCCCGCTGCAGGATGGCGAAAAAATTACTGTCGTGTTGCCAGTGTCCGGCGAGAATCGCACTTTCCCGGAAGACCATTACGTCTTCATGGCAACCAGCTTGGGCACCGTCAAGAAGACGCCGCTCAACGACTTCAGTAATCCGCGCAAGGCCGGCATTATCGCGGTGGATCTGGATGAAGGCGACTTCCTGATTGGCGCTGCGCTGACTGATGGCAAGCACGATGTAATGCTGTTCTCAGACTCCGGCAAGGCAGTGCGCTTCGACGAGAATGATGTGCGCCCGATGGGCCGTACCGCACGCGGCGTGCGCGGCATGAACCTGGAAGACGGACAGCAAGTGATCGCATTGCTGGTCGCCGAAAACGAACAGCAATCGGTATTGACTGCCACCGAAAACGGCTTCGGCAAGCGTACACCGATCACCGAATACACCCGGCACGGTCGCGGCACCAAGGGCATGATCGCGATTCAAACCAGCGAACGCAACGGCAAGGTCGTTGCCGCAACGCTGGTGGAAGCATCCGATGAAATCATGCTGATCACTACCGGCGGTGTGCTGATCCGTACCCGCGTTGCCGAGATTCGCGAGATGGGCCGCGCGACACAAGGCGTGACGCTGATTGCAGTCGAAGACGGCACCAAGCTCTCCGGCTTGCAGCGTATCGTGGAGACCGACGTCCCCGATGTCGAAGAGGAACAAGGCGATACGGAGGAAGCATGACGTGCGTTTATAACTACTCCGCAGGCCCGGCGGTGCTGCCGAGAGAAGTGTTACAGCAGGCCGCCGAAGAAATGCTCGACTGGCATGGCAGCGGCATGTCGGTGATGGAGATGAGCCATCGCGGTGCAGAATTCATCTCGATCTACGAAGCGGCAGTTCGCGATTTCCGAGAGCTGCTTGGCGTGCCTGACAATTACAAGGTGTTGTTCTTGCAGGGCGGCGGCTTGGGTGAAAACGCTATTGTGCCGATGAATCTGATCGGCAGAAAATCACAACCGGCAGTAGTGGACTTCATTCACACCGGTTCATGGACCGGAAAGTCGCTCAAGGAAGCACAAAAATACACAAAGGTGAATATCGCCGCCTCGTCCGAAGCGAGCAAGTTCACGACGATCCCGCCGCGCGATACCTGGAAGCTGTCGAAAGATCCGGCGTACGTGCATGTCTGCACGAATGAAACGATCGATGGCACCGAATACCATTTCGTGCCGGATGTCAGTGCAGACACCAACAATGCACCGCTGGTCGCCGACATGTCGTCGCATATCCTGTCGCGTGTCGTCGATGTATCGAAATACGGCGTGATCTTCGGTGGCGCCCAGAAAAACATCGGCCCGGCCGGTTTGACTCTGGTCATCGTACGTGAAGACTTGCTCGGTCACGCGCTACCGATTTGCCCCTCCGCATTCGACTGGAAAATCGTTGCCGACAACGACTCGATGTACAACACGCCGCCCACCTATGCGATTTACATTGCCAGCCTGGTATTCCAATGGTTGAAGCGCCAAGGCGGTTTGGCCACGATCGAGCGGCGCAATATCGCGAAAGCGGAATTACTGTACGGTTATCTGGATTCCACCGATTTTTACAGCAATCGCATTGCCAAAGAGTGCCGCTCGCGCATGAATGTGCCATTTTTCCTGCATGATGAATCGCTGAACAGCGCCTTCCTCGCCGGCGCGAAAGAACGCCATTTGCTGCAGTTGAAAGGCCATAAATCGGTCGGCGGTATGCGTGCATCGATTTACAACGCGATGCCGATCGAAGGTGTGCAGGCGCTGGTGGATTACCTGAAGGAATTCGAAAAGAAGCACGGCTAGATTCCCTCCCCCCTTGCAGGGGAGGATTAGGGAGGGGGCGGCCGAGACACTGCAAAGATATCCCGAGCGCGCTTATCCCCATCCCAGCCTTCCCTTCGCAAGGGGGAGGGAGTGAACGGACTGCGTGAAATAATACCGATGGATAAACTCAAACCCCTACGCGAACAAATAGATTTAATCGACGCACAAATCCTCGATTTGCTGAACCGCCGCGCGCGCCTGGCGCAGGAAGTGGGACATGTGAAGGCGGAAACCAATGCGCCGGTGTTTCGTCCAGAGCGCGAAGCACAGGTGTTGCGCAGTGTCGCGCAACGCAATCCAGGACCATTGGATTCGCGCGATGTGCAAGCGATTTTCCGCGAAATCATGTCGATGTGCCGTGCGCTGGAAAAGCGGGTAACAGTCGCATACCTTGGTCCGGCGGGCACCTTCACTGAACAGGCAGTCTACCAGCAGTTCGGTCACGCGATCGAGGGCATGCCGTGCGCATCGATCGACGAAGTATTTCGTGCAGCAGAAGCAGGAACTGCAGATTTCGGTGTTGTTCCAGTTGAAAATTCATCGGAAGGCGCGGTCAATCGAACGCTCGATTTGCTGATGCAAACGACGTTGGAAATCAGCGGTGAAGTCTCGTTCCTGGTACATCACAGTCTGATGAGCAAACACGGGACGATGGATGGCATCAAACGCATTTGTGCGCATTCTCAGGCGCTTGCACAATGCCACGTCTGGCTCAATCTGAATTACCCGAATATCGAACGCCAGGCGGTCGCCTCCAATGGTGAAGCTGCGCGCCTGGCCACCGAAGACCCGACCGTTGCCGCTATTGCTGGCGAAATCGCCGGACAGAAATACAATCTTGGCATCGTCAAAGCGCATATCCAGGATGACCCGCATAACCGCACTCGATTCGTGATCATCGGCCACTTGCATACCGCCCCCAGCGGCAAGGATCAGACCTCCTTGGTGCTGGCCGTACCGAACAAGGCGGGTGCCGTATACAACTTGCTGGCACCGCTGGCAAAACATGGCGTATCGATGACGCGCTTCGAGTCGCGTCCGGCGCGCATGGGGACGTGGGAGTATTACTTCTATGTCGACGTCGAAGGACATGTGCAAGACCGGAAAGTGGCGGATGCATTGTCAGAGTTGAGACAGAACGCGGCATTTTTCAAGATGTTGGGCTCATACCCATCCAGTTTGTGATGTAAATAAACCGCATTTCCGAAACCGGCGATAAATATCGAACTCCGGGGTACATGCTCACGAGCGAGATTCCTCACGGTGGCCGGTATGGCAAATTCTTTTGGGGAACCCAATATGTCTATTCAGTTCGGCCCTGATTACGTACGTGCAATCGCGCCTTATCAAGGCGGAAAACCGATCGCGGAAGTTGCGCGCGAGTTCGGTCTTGACGAGGCGAAAATCATCAAGCTGGCCTCCAACGAAAATCCGTTGGGCATGCCCGAGTCCGCCCGGCAGGCAATGTTGAAAGCGATGGCCGATACCGGCCGTTATCCTGATGCGAACGGATTTGATCTGAAAGTGGCGATTACCGCCAAATACGACGTGCCGTCCGAATGGATTACGCTCGGCAACGGCAGCAACGACATTCTGGAATTGGCCGCGCATGCATTCGTGCAGCCGGGACAGTCGGTTATCTATGCCCAATACTCTTTCGCGGTGTATCCACTGGCCACGCAAGCAGTCGGTGGCCGCGCGATTGTCGTGCCTGCCAAAAATTTCGGTCACGACCTGGCCGCGATGGCGCAGGCGATTACCGACGATACCAGACTGATTTTTATCGCCAATCCGAATAATCCGACCGGCACCTTCATTCCTGCAGCAGAGATCGAAGCGTTCCTGAAAGTCGTTCCTTCGAATGTCGTCGTTGTGCTGGATCAAGCGTACAACGAATACTTGGTGCCCGAGTTGCAATACGAATCGATCACATGGGTCAGGCAATATCCGAATTTGCTGGTGTCGCGCACGCTGTCCAAGGCTTACGGTCTGGCAGGTTTGCGTATCGGTTTCGGCATTGCGCAACCGTCGATTACTGATTTGCTGAATCGTATTCGTCAGCCGTTTAACGTAAATTCACTAGCGCAAGCCGCCGCGATTGCGGCATTGAACGACAAGGAATTTTTGCAGAAGAGCGCGAAGCTGAACGCAGACGGCTACCGTCAGCTGACGCAGGCATTCGATGCAATGAATCTCGAATACGTGCCGTCCTACGGTAACTTCGTACTGGTCAAGGTCGGCAACGAAGACAGCGCCGGTGAACGCATCAATCTGGCATTGCTGAGGCAGGGCGTGATCGTGCGGCCGGTCGGCAATTACGGGTTGCCGCAATGGCTGCGTATTTCGATTGGGCTGCAGGAAGAGAATGCGGTGTTTATTGATGCGTTGAAGAAGGCGTTGGCCTGAATTCGATTTCATCATTTTTCAACAGCAACAGGATGAGATTTTTCAGGATTAAAAACAAAGAGGCTTGATTCTGTTAATCCTGTACCGTTGCTATTTGTTTATTTTTACTCTCAAGTTATATACCTCTCTTCGTGTTGAAAAAAATCGCAATTTTCGGTGTTGGCCTGATCGGCGGTTCGTTTGCGCTGGCACTCAAGAAAGCCTGCACGGTTGAACGGATTGTTGGCGTCGGGCGTACGGCTGCCACGTTGGCGCGTGCGCAGGAGCTTGGCATCATCGATGCGGCGAGCACTTCTGTGGCTGAGGCGCTGCTGAATGCAGACCTGGTGCTGATTGCCGCGCCGGTCGCGCAGACCGAAGCAATACTGGCATCGATTAAACCGCATTTGCAGCCGAACACTGTCGTCACCGATGCCGGCAGCACCAAAACCGATGTAGTCACGGCCGCACGCAGGGCGCTCGGCGAAAAAATTGCGCAATTCGTGCCTGGCCACCCGATTGCCGGACGTGAATCGAATGGGCCGGATGCGGCGATTGTCGATTTGTATGTCGGTAAAAAAGTGGTGCTTGCGCCCTTGCCGGAAAATGCACCGAGCGATGTCGAGCGTGTCGCGAACGCATGGCAACAATGCGGCGCAATCATTCATCAACTAACACCGGAGAAGCATGACTGCGTGTTCGCAGCGGTCAGTCATTTGCCGCATTTGCTTGCATATGCATTGGTCAACGATATCGCGAAAAAGCCGCATGCGGATTTGCTGTTCCAGTACGCGGCCAGCGGCTTTCGCGACTTCACGCGCATTGCTGGATCGTCGCCGGAAATGTGGCGCGATATTTCCTTGGCTAATCAAGCGGCGCTGTTGACTGAGTTGGATTCATACATGGCGCAACTGGCGCAAGTGCGCAGCGCATTGGCCGCAGGCGATGGACAAGCGATTGAATCGATCTATACGAACGCGCAGCATGCACGCTGCAACTGGATACGCACAATAGAAGCGGCAGAAAAACAAAGTAAAGAAGGCGGAGATTAATGCGCTTTGCTCCGATAATTGACAGCTACCAAGGCTCATCCCTCATCCCCGCTCCCCCTCTCGATTGCGGAAGAGGAGGAATGACGAAAATGGTAAACCATTTCCGTAAAGGTCAAGAATGAAGCATTACCCCCATCATCTCGATTTGCAACCGGCGGCGCATGCGACGGGCACCGTACGGCTGCCGGGCTCCAAGAGCATTTCCAATCGGACTTTGCTGTTGGCGGCATTGGCCAAGGGCACGACGAACATCATGGCGCTTTTGGCATCCGACGACACACATGTAATGTTGACCGCGCTGCAAAAATTGGGCATCAAATGGGAACAAGTCGGCGAGACGCAAGATTATGTCGTGCATGGTGTCGGCGGCGTATTGCCGGTGCATCAGGCGGATTTGTTCATGGGGAACGCTGGTACCGCGATTCGTCCGCTGACCGCAGCACTGGCGGTTATCGGCGGCGATTACACCCTGCACGGCGTATCACGCATGCACGAACGGCCAATCAGTGATCTGGTCGATGCCTTGAATGCGGTCGGCATGCAAATCGAATACACCGGCGTCACGGGCTATCCGCCCTTGCATATCCGCCGTGGACACCTCCATGCGCAGCGCATGCAAGTGCGCGGCAACGTGTCGAGTCAATTCCTGACCGCGTTATTGATGGCGGCGCCATTGATGGCGAAGGAGCATGCTGTTGTGATCGATGTGGTCGGTGAACTGATTTCGAAACCGTATATCGAGATCACGTTGAACTTGATGCGCCGCTTCGGCGTGGCGGTTGAGCGCGATGGTTGGCAATCGTTTACAGTGCCAGCCGGGCAGGAGTATGTCAGTCCCGGCACGATTCACGTAGAAGGCGATGCATCGTCGGCCTCGTACTTCCTCGCCGCTGGCGCCATCGCCGGCGGGCCGGTGCGGGTCGAAGGCGTTGGCCAAAACAGTATTCAGGGCGATGTGCGTTTTGTCGAAGCATTGCAGCAAATGGGCGCCACCATCATGATGGGCGAGAACTGGATCGAAGCACAATCGAATGGCGTATTGAAAGCGATCGATGCGGATTTCAATCATATTCCGGACGCTGCGATGACCATAGCCGTTGCTGCGTTATATGCTGATGGTCCGAGTACGCTGCGAAATATCGCCAGCTGGCGCGTCAAGGAAACCGATCGCATTGCAGCCATGGCGACCGAGCTGCGCAAGCTCGGCGCGATCGTGGAGGAGGGGGGCGATTACTTGCGCGTCACGCCGCCGCTGCAAATTCAGGCGGCGACCATCGACACCTATGACGATCACCGCATGGCGATGTGCTTTTCGCTGGCGTCGCTGGATGGTGCGGCACGTCGTGGCAATGCGATGCGGATCAACGATCCGAAATGCGTGGCAAAAACTTTCCCGGGCTACTTCGATGCCTTCGCAAAAATCGTGCGAAATGACCTCTTCTGAAGCTGGCAGCATGTTGTGCGTTCAATAATAAATGACTACATCCCATATTCCTGTTATTGCCATCGATGGTCCGACTGCATCCGGTAAAGGAACCGTTGCCCATCGGGTCGCCGATCGGCTGGGTTTTCATTACCTCGATTCCGGTGCTCTCTATCGGCTCACCGCCTTGACCGCATTGCGCAAGGGGACGCCGATGAACGACGAACATGCGCTTGCCAAGATCGCCGCAGCCTTGCCATGTACCTTTGCAGGTGAGGACATACTATTGGCGCACGAGAATGTTACCGCGGCCATCCGCGCTGAGGAGGTGGGCAATACGGCATCCAAAATTGCTGCTCTGCCAATGGTGCGCCAGGCCTTGTACAGCCTGCAACTGCACTTTCGCAAGGCGCCCGGGCTGGTCGCCGATGGCCGCGACATGGGAACGGTGATTTTTCCACATGCAACGCTCAAAGTGTTTCTCACGGCTAGCGTCGAGGCACGCGCGCAAAGACGCTATAAGCAATTGATTGACAAGGGTTTTTCTGCTAGCATGGACGACCTTCTGAAAGACTTGCATGAGCGTGACGCGCGCGACTCGAACCGGGCCATCGCACCGCTCAAGCCGGCAGAAGGCGCACATTTGCTGGATACATCTGATTTGACCATTGAACAGGCGGTCGCAAAAGTGCTCGGCTGGTATGCCGAAATAAAAAAAGTGTTCTGAATTAATCAGATCATTTTTTACAGTGCAATTGGTGCCCGATATAGCGCAACGCTATATCGGGTGTTGATGAACCCAACCCAATATCTGCCGCATTCCGCGATCAGAATTGGCTAACCTGCTTACATCTATGTCTATAGTTTCTACATCCCCTGCATCTGGTATGGAAAGTTTTGCCGCTCTCTTTGAAGAATCGCTGTTGCGTCAGGACATGCGCTCCGGTGAGGTGATTTCGGCTGAAGTCGTTCGTCTCGACCACAATTTCGTGATCGTCAACGCCGGCCTGAAATCCGAAGCCTTTATTCCCATCGAAGAATTCAAGAACGACAATGGCGAACTCGAAGTCAATGTAGGCGATTTCATTTCCGTCGCAATCGAATCGCTCGAAAACGGCTTTGGCGACACCATCCTGTCGCGCGACAAGGCGAAACGTCTCGCCTCGTGGCTCTCGCTTGAAAAAGCGATGGAGTCTGGCGAGATCGTCACTGGTACCGTCAATGGCAAGGTCAAAGGCGGCCTGACCGTGTTGACCAACGGCATTCGCGCATTCCTCCCGGGTTCGCTGGTCGATACCCGCCCGGTCAAGGACACCACGCCGTTTGAAGGCAAGACGATGGAATTCAAGGTCATCAAGCTTGACCGCAAACGCAACAACGTGGTACTGTCGCGCCGCGCTGTCATCGAAGCCTCGATGGGCGAAGAGCGTCAAAAGCTGATGGAAACCCTGAAAGAGGGCACCGTGGTTACCGGTGTCGTCAAGAACATCACCGACTACGGCGCATTCGTTGACCTCGGTGGCATCGATGGCTTGTTGCACATTACCGACCTCGCATGGCGTCGTGTGCGTCACCCATCCGAAGTACTCACAGTCGGTCAAGAGATTACTGCTAAAGTACTCAAATACGATCAAGAGAAAAACCGCGTTTCGCTGGGCGTCAAGCAATTGGGCGACGATCCATGGACCGGCCTGTCCCGTCGTTACCCGCAAAGCACCCGCTTGTTCGGTAAAGTTACGAACCTCACCGACTATGGCGCATTCGTTGAAGTCGAGCAGGGTATCGAAGGCCTGGTTCACGTGTCCGAAATGGACTGGACCAACAAGAACGTGGCGCCGAACAAAGTCGTCCAGTTGGGCGATGAAGTTGAAGTCATGGTCTTGGAAATCGACGAAGAGCGTCGTCGTATAAGCCTCGGCATGAAACAGTGCAAAGCCAACCCATGGGATGACTTTGCTGTCACGCACAAGAAGGGCGACAAAGTCCGCGGCGCGATCAAATCGATTACCGACTTCGGCGTGTTCATCGGCTTGGCCGGCAACATCGACGGTTTGGTGCACCTGTCCGATCTGTCCTGGACCGAAACCGGCGAAGAAGCTGTGCGCCGCTTCAAAAAAGGTGACGAACTGGAGGCAATCGTGTTGGCAATCGATGTCGAGCGCGAGCGCGTTTCCTTGGGCGTCAAGCAACTCGAAGGCGATCCATTCAACAACTTTGCTGCAATGAACGACAAGGGCGCGCTGGTAACCGGCACGGTCAAATCGGTCGAGCCTAAAGGCGCAGTGATCCAGTTGTCGGAAGAAGTCGAAGGCTATCTGCGCGCTTCCGAAATCTCCCGCGATCGCGTGGAAGATGCTGGTACGCACCTGAAAGTCGGCGACACGGTCGAAGCGATGGTCCTCAACATTGATCGCAAGGCACGCGGTATCCAGTTGTCGATCAAGGCGAAAGACAATGTCGAAACCCAGGAAGCCATGCAAAAGATGTCTGCGGACTCCAGTGCTGCGTCCGGTACGACCAGCTTGGGCGCGCTGTTAAAAGCGAAACTCGACAACAAGAACTAAGGGTCGAGCCCATAAATGACAAAGTCGGAGCTGATTGCCCGTTTGGCTGAGCGTTATCCGCAACTGGTCGCCAAAGATGTGGAATACGCGGTCAAAGCCATACTCGATGCAATGGCGAATGCTTTGGCAACCGGTCAGCGCATTGAGATTCGTGGTTTTGGCAGCTTTGCATTGAACAGCCGCCCACCGCGCATCGGCCGTAATCCGAAGTCAGGTGACAAAGTGATGGTGCCGGAAAAGCGGGTGCCGCACTTCAAGCCGGGCAAGGAATTGCGCGAACGGGTGGACGCGATGGTCGGGCAGCCGATCAAGGAAGATTGAGTCGTTGTAAGAATGTTGGGGGACGAAGTGCAGCGATGCTTAACTTTGTCCCATAACAAATAAAATGTAAAACGGCATCCTTGGATGCCGTTTTTTTTCACGTACAATTTCGGTTGCTTTTAAATTTGCGCAACAATGCCTGGTCGTCAGGTTTGAGATAAGGAAATCGCGCCATGAAAGTCTTGTTCAGAATCGTTGCAACCATTCTCTTTGTGATTTTTTTCGGTTTCGCACTGAAAAATACGCAGGAAGTGGCGCTGCATTTCTTTTTGGATTATGAGATACGCGGCCCGCTGGTTCTGTTGCTGCTCGGCTTTTTCGTCGCAGGTGGTGCATTGGGCATATTGGCGCTGACGCCAACCGTGTTTCGTCATCGACGCGAGCTGTCAAAACATAAAAAGACGATCGCTGCCATGCAGCAAGAGAATGAAGCGAAACGTTTGGCGCGGATTCAACCGCCGCAACCCGACAGCATTGTGAGTAAGAGTTTTTAACATAATGAAACGAGCCCGCACTGCTGCCAAATGCGGCTCCTGCGTTGTTGCGCCGGGCGCCCTGCGCTTCGCGCCAAGGGAACCTACCTTTGGTTTGCCGCACGTCTTGGCAGTTTGGCAGCGCGGACCCGCCTCATTATGTCAAAAGCTCTAAAATGACCGCAATGAATCACACCCAATCACAAAAATAAACGCGCATGGAATTTGAAACCTGGTGGCTGTTGGCAATCCCCGTTTTTTTCGGACTGGGGTGGATTGCTGCACGTGTCGATATCAATCAACTGGTATCAGAATCACGCAGTTTGCCAAGAGGATATTTTAAGGGGCTGAACTTTCTGTTGAACGAGCAGCCTGACAAGGCGATCGATGCCTTCATTGAAATCGTCAAGCTCGATCCCGAAACAGTGGAATTGCATTTCGCGCTCGGCAACCTGTTTCGCCGGCGTGGTGAAACCGAACGCGCAATCCGGGTCCATCAAAACCTGCTCGCGCGGCCGGATTTACCGCTAGAGCATAAGGTACATGCGCAATTTGAGCTGGGTCAAGACTACTTGAAAGCGGGCTTGCTCGACCGTGCAGAAGAAACATTCAATCAACTGGTCGACACGCAGTACAGCGCGCAAGCGCGGCGGGCGCTGCTGGAAATTTATCAGCGCGAAAAGGAATGGACGCGCGCCATTGAGGCGGCGCGCGCCTTGCAAGAGTCCGGCGCCGGCGGGCGGCAAAAGGAAATCGCGCAATTCCATTGCGAACTGGCGCAAGACGAATTGGTGCACACGCACCCGGATGCGGCAATGGCCGAGCTCGAAAAAGCCTGGGCAGCCGATCGCAAGAATGTGCGCGCGACCATGTTGATGGGCGATGCGTACTTGGCCAAGGGCGATATCGAGACAGCGCTGCTCACATGGCGGCGCGTAGAGCAGCAGAGCGTGCCGCACGTGGCACTGGTTGCGCAGCGCTTGATGGATGGGTATCGTGCAGTCGGCCGGCCGCAGGAAGGCGCCAATCTGTTGAAGTCGTATCTAGCCGAAGCATCGTCGATCGATTTGCTGGAAGTGGTGTTCAAGGCAGTGCTGGATCTGGACGGCGTGGATGCGGCGAACCAATTGGTCAGCGACGAGTTGCGCCGCACGCCTACCTTGCTGGGCTTGGATAAATTGCTGGAAGCGCGCTTGATGGATGCGCGGCCCGAAGTGCGGCCGGAGCTGTCGTTGGTAAAAAACCTGGTGCATGGTTATACCCAGAAACTGGCACGCTACCAATGTAGCCATTGCGGCTTCAAAGCTCGCCAATATTATTGGCAATGCCCTGGGTGCAGCCATTGGGAAACATATCCGCCGCGCCGCACGGAAGAGCTGAATGTAATGAATTAAGTACCTTTAACAAAATTTAACAAGATAACCCCCGGCTTTGCCGGAAGATACTTATTTTGCAGCATCCCAAGGATGCCGGCGTTTTAAATGGAGCATTATGAAAGTAACGATTATTGGTACCGGCTATGTCGGCTTGGTTACCGGTGCTTGCTTGGCAGAGCTCGGAAACGATGTGTTTTGCCTTGATGTTGATCAAGGCAAGATCGACATCCTGAACAACGGCGGAATTCCGATTTACGAGCCGGGGCTGGCGGACATCGTGGCGCGCAACCGCGCCGCCGGGCGTCTGAAATTCTCAACGGATATCGCCGCCAGCGCTGCGCATGGCGATATCCAGTTCATTGCCGTGGGCACACCGCCGGATGAAGACGGGTCGGCTGATCTGCAATACGTGATCGCTGCGGCACGCAACATCGGCAAGCATATGACTGGATTCAAGGTAATTGTCGATAAATCGACCGTGCCGGTCGGCACCGCCGACAAGGTCAGTGCGGCAATCGGCGCCGAGTTGCGCGCGCGCGACAGCAATGCCAAATTTTCCGTTGTGTCCAACCCGGAATTTTTGAAAGAAGGCGCCGCAGTTGAAGACTTCATGCGCCCTGACCGTATCGTCATTGGATGCGACAGCACGCCGGAAGGTTTGCAAGCGCATGCGTCGATGAAAAAACTGTATTCGCCATTCAATCGGCATCACGAGCGGACCTTCTGGATGGATGTGCGCTCGGCGGAATTCACGAAGTATGCGGCGAATGCGATGCTGGCAACGCGCATCTCGTTCATGAATGAACTGGCCAATCTGGCGGACCAAGTTGGCGCCGATATCGAAGCGGTACGGCAAGGTATCGGCTCCGATCCGCGCATCGGTTACGGTTTTCTTTATGCCGGTTGCGGCTATGGCGGCTCATGCTTCCCGAAAGACGTGCAGGCACTGGAACGTACCGCACGCGACTATGGGCAGAATTTGCTGATTTTGCAGGCGGTGGAAGCAGTCAACAATAATCAGAAGCATGTGCTGGGCAAGAAAATCGTTTCCCGCTTTGGCGAGAGTTTGGTGGGCAAGCATTTCGCGCTGTGGGGATTGGCATTCAAGCCGAATACCGACGACATGCGGGAAGCGCCGGCACGCGTATTGTTGCGCGAATTGATTGGCCGCGGCGCCTCGGTAGCGGTCTACGACCCGGTTGCGGTGACTGAGGCCAAACGCGTGCTGGCACTCGACTTCGGTCATTTCGCCGATGGCTTGTCGCGCATCCGTTTCAGCGATAGCCCGATGGATGCGTTGCAGGATGCTGATGCGCTGGCGATTGTCACGGAATGGAAAGCATTTCGCAGCCCTGATTTCGATCGCGTTAAAACCGCGCTTAAAGCCCCCATCATTTTTGATGGGCGCAATCTGTTTGACCCGCAGATCATGTCCGATATCGGTTTCGAATACCACGGCATCGGCCGTTCTGTATTGACGCGTGCATGAGTGCCATGACCACAGCTTCGTTCAGCGCCAGCCGCATTCTCGTGGTCGGCGATGTGATGCTGGACCGGTACTGGTTCGGTGACGTCAGCCGCATTTCTCCCGAAGCCCCCGTGCCTGTTGTGCGCATCGATAAGCGCGACGAGCGTTTAGGCGGGGCGGCGAACGTGGCGCGCAATGCGGTCGCCTTGGGCGCACATACCGGCTTGCTCGGTGTTGTCGGACAGGACGAGGCGGGCAATCTGGTCGAGAAATTGTTGCATGACCTGGAGATTCAAACCTATCTGAATCGCGATGTATCGATCTCGACCATTATCAAATTACGCGTCATCGGACGGCAACAGCAACTGCTGCGCATTGATTTCGAAAGTCCTCCGACCGATACCGTACTACGTGACAAGCTAACCCAGTTCAATGCCCTATTGCCGCAGTATGACGTGATCGTGCTGTCCGATTATGCAAAAGGCAGTCTGGTCAATGTGGCGGAAATGATTGCGTCGGCCCGCAAACTGGGCAAGCGGATTCTGGTGGATCCGAAGGGTGATGATTTTTCGCCATATGCCGGCGCATCAATGCTGACGCCGAATAAAGGCGAATTGCGGCGGATTGTTGGCGCGTGGAAGACCGAAGATGAGCTGACGGTGAAAGCGCAGCAGTTGCGTATCGCGCTGGAACTCGAAGCCTTGCTGCTGACGCGTTCGGAAGAAGGCATGACGCTCTATACCGCACAGGAAGTGATCCATATGCCGGCGATGGCGCGCGAGGTCTATGATGTATCCGGCGCGGGTGATACGGTAATTGCGACCATGGCTGTCATGCTCGGTGCGGGCGTGCCGATTGCGGATGCGGTATCGATTGCCAATCGAGCCGGCGGTATCGTGGTCGGCAAGTTGGGCACGGCAACCGTGACCAGGGAAGAACTTTTTCCTTAGGCGGGCGCGACATGCATGGCCTAGCGTCTTTGGCTATAAATTCCGTACGAAATTCAAAAGTGGTCTACCAACAGAGCTTGAGCATACGCATGCCTGGTTTGTAAGAGCGGGCCTTGCCCGTGATGGTGTTGCCAATGATGTCTTTCGCGGGTAAGGCCTGCTCCTACAACACGCTTGGGGCAATGCGGCTGGATGCAAACTAATGACCAGACACATTAGCATCGCCCGTTGTGATGTCAACCGGTTAATGGACAAACCGTTAAGTAGGGTAGGGCGAACATTATGTTCAACCACTTCGAAACATTGACTGAACGATTAGACAAGAGAGAGCCAAATGTTGAAAAAACTATTGTTAGCTGCTGCCACTTTCATTGCGACCATGGGTTTCGCATTCGCACAAATTGATGTGAACAAAGCGGATCAGGCAGCACTTGATGGCGTCAAAGGCATCGGCCCTAAAACGTCCAAAGCCATTCTTGATGAACGTAAAAAAGGCGGTGACTTCAAGGATTGGGCTGACTTTGAAAAACGGGTGAAGGGTATTGGTGGCAAAAGTTCGGCCAAGCTGTCGGAAGCAGGCTTGAGTGTCAATGGCCAATCTAAGCCGAATGCAGCGGGAAGCGTCGCTCCGGCCAAGGAGGGAAAAAAAGCTTCTGCAAGCGCCAGCGCCAAGGCCGAACCGAAGAAAGACGACATGAAGGATGTTAAGAAGGACAAAATTGCTTCGGCGCCTGTTGCTTCCGCGTCAGCATCTGCGTCCGCTAAAAAACCGTAACATTTCCTGTATATTCAAAGAAAACCCCGCTGGTGCGAACTGCGGGGTTTTTTTTCGTCGATTAGTTTTGTTCGCTGCTTGCGATATGAACCTAAAAACAGCAGTTGGGTAGTCAGATTCGGCCCGATGAGGTACTGAGCAATGG
>CBINHE010000026.1:0-46469 GCA_966250375.1 uncultured Oxalobacteraceae bacterium | reverse complement strand
ATGTTATAAGGGAAAAAAAAAGCGTCCGAGTTTGTGTGAGCATGCTCACACTAAGTCGGACGCCTTTGTCCATATATTCCGATCCTCCATGACCGGAACGTAATTCAGATTCTTGTCCATGGCGAGACGGCGCAGCTTGCAATAGACGTCGTATTCGGTGCAATGATGATGCTCCATCAGCAAGCCTTTGGCGCGCTCGATCACCTTGCGCTCGGCCAGTTTCAGTTTGGTTTCAGCCAGTTGTTCATGGCGCAGCTTCTGGTCGACCTCAAAATGCGCAATCGCCACGTCCAGCACGGCGATCACGCGCTCGGCAGACAAGCCTGCAACCACATAGGCAAACACGCCGGCTTCAATCGCCGCATGCATTTTTACCTTGTCGTTGTCCTCGGTAAAACAGACGATCGGGCGCCGCTCGTCGGCGGTCGCCGCCACCAATTTCTTGAGCGCGGCGTCGGATTGCGCATCGACGATGATCACGTCCGGCTGCAGTCGGGCCATCTGCTCGGCCAGGTCTGCATCCGGCGGCAATGCGGCCAGGATGTTATAGCCACTTTCCAGCAAACCGATGCGCAGGGCGCGAGCGCGCTCGGCCTGCTCCTGCGCGGCCGCGTCGGCACCTTCGGGCGCCACCAATGAATTGACGGCGACGATCTTGAATGGTTTGGAATCGGAATCGATCATAAGAGTCATAAGATATAAGCAAAGGGTGCTTTCCTTTACAATGATGCTTTGCAAAAAGCTTGCCACCTCTTACCTCCCCCCTCCCATGATTGTTCTCGGCGTTGAATCCTCCTGCGACGAAACCGGCCTTGCGTTGTACGACACGCAACGCGGTTTGCTCGGCCATGCCTTGTATTCGCAAGTCGCGATGCATGAAGAATACGGCGGCGTAGTGCCGGAACTGGCATCGCGCGACCATATCCGGCGCGCGATTCCGTTGCTGGAGCAGGTACTGGCCGAGAGCGGCATCGACCGGCGCGGGATCGATGCGATCGCTTACACGCAAGGTCCGGGACTGGCCGGCGCGCTGCTGGTCGGCGCTTCGATCGCATGCGGCCTCGGACTGGCACTCGACAAGCCTGTACTCGGCGTGCATCACCTGGAAGGCCATTTGCTGTCGCCTTTGCTGGCGAGCGATCCGCCGCCCTTTCCGTTTGTCGCCCTGCTGGTGTCGGGCGGCCATACGCAATTGATGCGTGTCGATGGCGTCGGACAATATGCATTGCTGGGCGAAACGGTGGACGACGCAGCCGGTGAAGCATTTGACAAGTCTGCCAAACTGCTCGGCCTGGGCTATCCGGGCGGGCCGGCGATTTCGCGCCTGGCGGAATTCGGCGACTCCAATGCCTATAAACTGCCGCGCCCGATGTTGCATTCGAAGGATTTGAATTTCAGCTTTTCCGGTCTCAAGACCGCGGTGTTGACGCTTGTGAAAAACCGGATCGCGAATATCTGCGAACAGGACAAGGCGAATGTAGCGCGTGCATTCGTGGATGCGATCG
The DNA here is from genome assembly GCA_966250375.1 of uncultured Oxalobacteraceae bacterium. Taxonomy (GTDB): domain Bacteria; phylum Pseudomonadota; class Gammaproteobacteria; order Burkholderiales; family Burkholderiaceae_D; genus CAMLDH01. The sequence goes on along the minus strand of CBINHE010000026.1, from coordinate 44,964 downwards.
TCGATGTGCTGACCGCCAAGTGCGTGACCGCGTTGAAGGAAACCGGCCTGAAGCGGCTGGTGATTGCCGGCGGCGTCGGCGCCAACCGGCAATTGCGCGCATCGCTCGATGCGGCGGCGGCCAAGCGGCGCTTTCGCGTGTTCTATCCCGAGCTGGAGTTTTGCACCGACAATGGCGCGATGATTGCGTTTGCCGGCGCGCGGCGGTTGATGGCCAACCCCAACGCGGCAACGCACGATTATGCATTCAATGTGCGGCCGCGCTGGCCCTTGAATGAGTTACAGGCCGCTTGACGCAAATACCGGAAGAAAGATAACCCCGGCGCAGGCGCTAGAGCGGTTTGCGGGTCTGTGTAAGGGAGCCAGGGTCGGGCCGAGGAGCGCACGTGTACGTGAAGGTGTAGCAGGGGTTTCAGCCGGCATGCCGGCTGCCTGCGAAACGGCAACGGCTTGCAAGCCGTTGCACGTCCTGCAAGGACACCGAGCACCGCAGGCCCGAGATTGGCCCCTTACACCGATCCGCAAACCGCTCTAATTACATCGTAAAAGACAAGGGTTGCGAATCGAACCCTTCATCCAGTACATCAATACTGCTGAGCAGACCTTGCAATCCTTTATTCAATTGCGATAACGATTCGGCATCCAACTGCCTTAGCGACTCAGGTAATAATCCTCTCGCCGGCGTAGGTGCCTGCATCAGCAAGCACCCACCGGATTCCGACAGCACCAGCCGCACTGCGCGTTGATCGTTGGGATCGCGTGCTTTCACTATATAGCCGCGTTTTTCAAGTGCATCCAGCAAGTTGCTTGCCGTGGTTTGATGAATCGCCAGCCTGACCGCAATTTCGCCCACTCGCAAGCCTGGCGTTTCATGCAGCTCTTGCATTACCCATAACTGCGTACCACTCACGCCGCATTGCTTTTCAATCCATGCCGAGTGCCGCTGTGCGGCTCGGATCACGACCCGCAATTTTTTCAGAGTATCGAGATGCGCGGACTCTCCCCCTGCGTCCTCACTGACAATGCCACAGGCCTCATCCTTGTTTGATTTCATGCTCCGTCTTGCCATTACAAACACCTCATGAATTGAATTGCAGTAAATATATATTTGGTGAAATATGATTTTTCCAAATGTACTCCACCATATTTTCTTAAGTAACTTTATGTCCTTACCATCCGATACTTATCAAACAACCGCAAACCAGATGTCGGCCGCTCCGCCCGGCGGTGAATCCGCTCGTGATGACAAATTGCCGAATGATCCAATGCCTAAAATCGTCAATCTCTAGCATCGCGGGACGGCATGAATCGTGGAGCCGCTGCTGATCGGGCTGGTTGCCGTTCTGCTGGCAATCGGCAGCGAACATACCAGCAGCATGAATACACTTTTATTCAAGACATTTCCTGTGGCGCCGCTATTGATCATGCCTGCCGGATTCGCGCTGCTTACTTACCTGACGCACCGGTATTTTCCAGGCACGCAAGGCAGTGGCATACCGCATACTATTGCAGCGATCGATACGCTGAGCGCCAACAAAACCAGCAACCTGCTATCGCTTCGCATTATGTGCGGAAAAGTGCTGCTGACCTTGGACGGATTAAGTATTGGAGCCTCAATCGGACGAGAAGGGCCGATGGTACAAATCGGGGCCTCCATCATGCATGCATTTTATGGGAGAGGCCCATTTCAAACCGCCGCGATGCGACGCATTCTGATCCTTGCCGGCGGCGCTGCAGGCATCTCCGCCGCATTCAATACACCGCTCGCGGGCATCATGTTCGCAATCGAAGAGTGAAGCAAGAAACACGTATTCAAGGCAAATAGCTCGACGCTCGTCACGGTCATCCTGTCAGGCCTGTTTCATTGGCATTACTCGGTAACTATACCTACTTTGGCTCCACTGGCGCATCTCTCAACTGGAATTCGAATGCCGCCGCCCTCATGGTCTGCGGCGTAATAGGCGGTGCGGCGGGCGGATTGTTCAGCCAGCTTTTTATTTCCGCGTCGTCCCGGCTCCCATCGCGCGTGGCTTATTTCGTGAAGCGTCACCCTGTCCTATTTGCTGCACTATGCGGATTGGTAGTGGCAATCATTGGCACATGCACCGACGGCATAATTTTTGGCACTGGTTACCAACCTGCGCGCGCCACACTCGAAAACAATGACGTGTTGCCATGGTATTTTGGATTGGCGAAAATGGCAGCGACCTTGCTGTCTTCTGTAAGCGGCATCTCTGGCGGATTCTTTGCCCCATCACTGGCGATCGGCGCCGGCATTGGTGACAATATCGCCACGATGTTGCCTGACCTCGCACCGCATAGCGCAATTATTTTACTGATGATGGCGGCTTATTTGTCAGGCGTGACCAGAGCGCCTGTTACGTCGTTCATCATCATGATGGAAATGACAAACAGTCATCAGATGCTGCTGCCTCTGATGATCGCATCAGTGATCGCCAGCGGCATCTCCAAAATAATCTGCCCTACCCCGCTGTATCAAGTGCTTGCAGAACAAGTTTCAAGCAGACAGTGAATAAGTATCGTCCCGGCATATATCGTCGCGAGGAACAAAGTGTGACATTCGCAATTCTGAAAAGTGGATGCCGAAAAGCGCTATTTTTTCTTGCTGCCGATTTTGCTTTCTTTTCCCGTCATCAAGTTCGCGATATTCTTGCTGTGCCGATACATCAGCAAACAGCTCATCGCCAGTACCGCGAGCAATTTCACATCCGTGCCAAACAACAAGCCGTAATAGAACGGCGCGAACACGCTGGCGATCAACGCCGCCAGCGATGAATAACGGAATGCATACGCAATCACCAACCATGTGACCATGGTCGCCACGCCCAGCCATACGTTGAGCCCCAGCAGTACACCCAGTGCGGTGGCAACGCCCTTGCCGCCGACGAACTTGAAAAACACCGGCCACAGATGACCGGCGAACACCGCAATGGCAACCAGCGCAATGCCGGCGTCTTCAATCCCGTATTGCGGCCCGTATTTTTGCGCGAGCCATACTGCCAGCCACCCTTTGACAGCATCACCCAGCAGGGTCAACATCGCTGCCGCTTTATTACCGCTGCGCAGCACATTGGTTGCGCCAGGATTCTTCGAGCCATACGTACGTGGATCGGCCAGGCCGAATAATTTGCTGACGACAACCGCGAATGACACCGAGCCAATCAAGTAAGCGGCGATCCCGAATAAAGCTGTATTCATGTCTTTATCTTTCTCTTAAGTTGCCAAATAAAATTTATTGTTATTTTTACGAGGCATTTACACAATTTTTTTTGATGGACTGCCTAATACCCTATACCGCTATCAAATTTTGAAATTATCCAATTTTCCGTCAACTCGATTTATTCATCGAGCGCACAATTAACCAGTTTGATGGGCAGAATGTTGGCGATTATTTTCGGATCAATCCCGATCAAGTAGCCGCGCCGTCCGCCATTGATATAAATCTTCTCGAGTGACATTATGCTTTTCTCCATGTAGACGGGCATCGCCTTTTTGGTGCCGAACGGCGACGTACCGCCGACCAGGTAGCCTGAGTGTCGATTCGCCACTTCCGGTTTGCACGGCTCGATCGATTTGCAGCCGATCTGGCGTGCCAGATTCTTGGTCGACACTTTACGATCGCCGTGCATCAGGACGATCAGCGGCTTGGCGGCCTCGTCCTGCATGATGAGGGTCTTGACCACATGGTGTTCATCCACGCCCAGTTCGCGCGCTGATACGATGGTGCCGCCGTGCTCTTCATAGTTGTATGGATGCTCGGAAAATACAGCGTCGTGCTTGCGCAAAAATTGCGTCGCCGGCGTTTCGGAAATATGCTCTTTTTTAGCCATGCGTGTTACGCTAATCTGAAATTTGGAGCACATTATGCAGCAAGAAATCCGCTTTGCGACTTTCAATGTGTGCAGCCTGGCACTTCCGGGCACCAAATTCTATGAGGACCAGCCCCCCTACTCGCCCGCCGAGTACGACGCAAAAATCGCCTGGATTGCGCAGCAGCTTGATCGGCTGGATGCGGATGTCATCGCGTTCCAAGAGATTTTTTCTCAGCTTGCGCTGAAACAGGTATTGGCCAAGACGCAAAAATATCAGCAAGCGCATCATGTCGGATTCGATCCGGAACTCCAAGCCGGCCGGTTAACGCCGAGCGTCGCATTGGTGTCACGTTTGCCGCTGACAGGCGAGGCAACGACCTACACCCAGCTGCCGCGCAAGCTTTCCGTCATTCTGCCTGGCGTGACCACGCCGATCACCAGTTTCACGCGGCCGGTGCTGCGCGCCGAGGTGATGGTGTCGGCGACGCTTGGTGTCAATGTGTTCGTTTGCCATTTGAAATCGAAACGTCCCGATTACCGCAACGGCAGCAACGAAGACGATCCGGACCAGCTCGGCATTGCGGTATTGCGTTCATTGCTTCGGCGCAGCACCGAAGCGCTCGGCTTGCGTTATCTGCTCACCGATTACGCCAATGGCAAACGGGTGCCGATGATTGTGATGGGCGATTTCAACGACGTGGCGGGCGCAGTGTCAACTCAACTGGTGATGGGCATCGGCCGCTACAACAGAAATGGTATCGATGGCCGGATGTTCGACAGTTATGTGATCCAATCGCAGCACGACCCACTGCGCGACGTCGGCTATACCCATATGCATGAAGCGAATTTCGAGACCGTGGATCACATCCTGGTGTCGGAAGAGTTTCACCCGGCTTCTCAATTTTCGGTCGGGGAGGTGCAGGAAGTTATTTACCTGAACGACCACATCACATTGCCACAGCCACAAGCGTCCGATCATGGCGTGGTGCTGGCACGCGTGCGTCTGCACGATACGGACACGAAAAAGCGCGCAGACGAACTTGCGGGTTTTCCACCGCCGCGCTAATACAATTTTTCGTACCGGTGCCGACGCGATTTCGTAGTCAGGCCATGGCTTCCGGGCGCGCCAGCTTCTTGGTGATTTGCGCGACATGCTCGCCTTGAAAGCGGGCGATCTCAAGTTCGTTTGGCGTAGGATGACGCTCGCCTTTGATACCGGCAAGCGTACCGGCGCCGTACGGCGATCCGCCGGAGATGTCATCCATGCTGACCAGCGCGCTGCATGAGTACGGGACACCGACGATTACCATGCCGTGATGCAAGAGCGTGGTATGAAACGACGTGAGGGTCGTCTCCTGACCGCCGTGCTGGCTCGCAGTTGATGCAAAAACACTACCAACTTTGCCGATCAAGCCACCACTCATCCACAGCTTGCCGGTCTGATCGAGAAAATTCCGCATTTGCGCCGCCATATTGCCGAACCTGGTAGGCGTACCGAAAATGATCCCGTCGTAATTGGGCAACTCATCCACCGTCGCCAGCGGCGCATCTTGCTCCAGCTTGGCCCCAGCCCGCTGGGCGACGTCTTCCGGCATGATATCGGGCACCCGTTTGACGGCAACTTCGACACCTTCGACGTTCGTCGCACCCTCGGCAACAATCTTGGCCAATTGTTCGACATGCCCGTACATGCTGTAATACAACACCAGAATTTTGGCCATTCCATTCTCCTTGGAATCCATAAAGCGGCGCGCTCACAGTAGCGATCACCGACATAATCAATCATTTCATCTTGGTGTTTTTTCGACAGCATGCAGCGCTAAATACGCCTGTCTTGAGAAAGCTCAAATAGCCGAGTCCAGCTTGGCCGTATGGGCATTTTCCTGATCCTCCCACAAGCTTCCCAGCTTGTTGAGCCAACTCAACAAAGAGGCTCACCACGCTTTCGCAGAAAGCGTGCCGGGTTGAAAATCGTCAACGTCACTCTGTAACTTTTGGCTCTCACGGCAACCCAAAGGCCATTTCAGATGATGCAAAAAAGAACCAAAAGAACCAAAGCACTTGTGCAGCGCACAATAATTCTTTATTTTTCATATTTTTCCCTTTACAATGCCATTGTTGCGCCGCACAATTTCAAATCAGTATCACTCATTTTTATCGCATCAATTATTCCAAGGAGAAGTTCATGTTTTCCATCCCAGAACAGTTTTCCAATATATCCAAAACCAATCTCGATTCCCAACTTGACATGCTGACCAGCCTGTCCACCCAAGCATTTGAAAGTGTCGAAAAAGTCATCGACCTGAATCTAAGCTTGGTAAAAGCGTCGATGGAAGAATCTGCTGCAACGGCCAAACAACTGTTGTCAGCCAAAGATCCTCAGGAATTTTTCGCGGTAACCTCTGCGCAAGTTCAGCCTAGCGCGCAAAAAGCAATTGCTTACGGTCGTCACTTGGCCACCATCGCATCCAGCACGCAAGCCGAATTCAGCAAAGCGGCAGAAGCACAGATCGCCGAAAGCAGCCGTAAAGTGATTGCACTGGTGGACGATGTCGCGAAAAACGCACCGGCCGGTTCCGAAAACGTGATTGCGTTGATGAAGTCCGCAGTCGGCAATGCCAACGCCGGTTACGAACAATTGACCAAGACGACCAAGCAGGCGGTTGAGGCGATAGAAGTGAATGTTGCGAACGCTGTGAACCAGTTTTCGCAAGCAGCGGAAAAAACAGCCAACGCAAGTCGCGCCAGGAAGTAATCACCAGGGAATAGTTGACACGACTACCGTAGAACAAGAGTACATCCGGGTGCTTCATCCGGATGTACTAAATAGTCATACAAAAAACACCGCGTAGAAATCACAATTAATTTTGCTCGGTTACTTTCACGCTTAACGCAGCATCTCCACATGCGGAATGCCGTCTTCGCTATACGGCTCGGACGTCACCCGAAAACCCAGGCCGGCATAGAAGCGTTCGAGATATTGTTGCGCCGAAATGCGGATGCGATGGCCGGGAAATTGCTGCTCGATGCGGCGTATGCCCTCTATCAGCAATTGTTTTCCAATTCCTGTGCCGCGGACCGATTTTGCATTCAGCACGCGGCCCAACGACGCTTCGCGGTACTTCACGCCGGGTCCGACACCGCGCAGGTAAGCAACTAGCTCGCGTTCGCCATCACGCTCTTGCCAGCCCAGAAGATGATAAGCACGCTGATCGATGGCATCAATATCGGGGTACAGACATTGCTGCTCCAGTTTAAAGACTTGTTGACGCCTTTCAAGTACAGCATTCAAGTCGCCGGTGCTCAGTTTTTCAAATGAAGACCACTGCCATTCAGTCATGCATCATTCCCAAATCCCACGCAAAAAGAGCTGCCATTCGCGAATGACAGCGTTGATTTTTGCTGTTTAAAAAATTTCACAAGGTGATGCATAAAGGACTCAACGGACTCGGGATAGTTTCGCTCTCCGGTCAGACGTTAGAGCAAATCGCCGATGACTGCAGGATGCGGTTCAATACGTGATGCCAATGAGCCTCACCAGATCATCAACAAACCCGGCAAGGCCATAGACCGAGAGAAAACTGTCTGATGACACATCTCGATCAGAACTCTTCCCAGTCGTCGCCGCTAGCGGTCCCGGCACTAGCAACCCGCTTGACCGGCAGCGGCTGAGCCGACGACCGGACAGCCGGTACACGCTTCTTCGCCAATGACGCAACATGTGCCTTCGGCTTTGCCGCCACCCTCGCAGGCGTCGCCACTGCCACTTGCTGCATGCGGTCGAGCTTGAACACGCCCACCACCTGCGCCAAGCTACCCGCCTGCTCCTGCATCGCCTCCGAAGCCGCCGCCGCCTGTTCCACCAGCGCTGCATTCTGCTGCGTGACCTCGTCCATCTGCGTGATCGCCTGATTCACCTGCTCGATGCCGGCACTCTGCTCCTGGCTCGCGGCCGTGATCTCGCCCATGATGTCGGTCACCCGCCGGATGCTCTCGACCACTTCCTGCATTGTCGCCCCGGCCTGGTCCACCAGCTTGCTGCCCACATCCACCTTTTCCACCGAGTTGCCAATCAATACCTTGATTTCCTTGGCCGCCGCCGCGCTGCGCTGCGCCAGGTTGCGCACTTCGGAAGCCACCACCGCAAAGCCGCGCCCCTGCTCGCCGGCGCGTGCCGCTTCCACCGCCGCATTCAAAGCCAGGATGTTGGTCTGGAATGCAATGCCGTCGATCACGCCGATGATGTCGACGATCTTCCTGGCCGAGTCATTGATCGCGCCCATGGTGTCGACCACTTCCGACACCACCGCACCGCCCTTGATCGCGACTTCGGAGGCGGTTACCGCCAGTCCGTTGGCTTGGCGTGCATTGTCGGCATTCTGTTTCACCGTCGAGGTCAGCTCTTCCATCGATGAGGCGGTTTCTTCCAGTGAACTGGCTTGTTCCTCGGTGCGCGACGACAGGTCGGCGTTGCCGGAGGCGATTTGCTGCGAGGCAGTGGCGATCGTGTCGGTGCCGCCGCGCACTTCGCCGACGATCTTCACCAAGCTTTCGCTCATGTCCTTGAGGGCTTGCAGCAGCTGGCCGGTTTCATCCTTGCTGTCGACGACGATCGACTGTGTCAAATCGCCCGCGGCAACCGCTTTCGCAAATGTCACTGCGGTATTGATCGGCTTCGTGATCGATTTCGTGATGAACCAGGCAACCAGTACGCCGGCTATCAGGGCGGCGATGGTTACGGACCAGACCAGCAAGCGCGCATTACCATAAGCGATGTGCACCTCCTCGACCTCTTTGACGGTATTCTTTTCCTGGTACTGCGTCATCTCATCCAGCGCATCCAACCATTTGCGCTGCCCCGGACGGACTTCCATCAAGAGCACCTTGGTCGCCTCCGCATCATTGTTTGCCTGTCCTAATGCAATTGTCTTGTCCACTGATAGGCGGGTTTGAGTACGCGCTGCCTCGATCTTGGCAAGCAACACCTTGCCCGATTCGCTCTTCACCATCTCCGTCAACGTTTTGGCATTCTTGTCGTACTTTTCGTGTTGATCGGAGATCCGCTTCACTTCGGGCACCCGTTCCGACTCCTCCGTGACCAAGATTACGTTGCGAAGCGCAATGGCGGTCGTTTGCACGGCATTACCCATTTCCGTGACCAGTTTGACCTTGACTATGTTGTCGCCGGTAATATCGTCAAGTTGATCTTGAATTTTCTCCATGCGTGACAGCCCAATAAGCGCCAGCATGAACATCAGTGCAAGAAGCAGAGCAAACCCTAAAGCAAGACGAACACCAATTTTCATATTCTGCATTCTTTTTTCTCCGCGCCTGAAATCGCTTCGTTTGACATCAATAAGTGGGACATGGGAACGCTCTGACTTTCTGAAGCCATTTCTTCGCCGGCGCGAATAAAAAGGCCGCAGCCAAGCAAATTCCGAGGCCAACTATTTCCCCAGTGTACTATTTGTGAGTGAGCGTGAGCGAGAAAAAATCGAGCGCAATGCAAGTCATTGCAAGGGTTGCAAGCAGGAACGTGGCGCTTATGCGACGACCGCTATTCGATCAGGCTGTGCGTCATGTAGGTGACAGGCGCAAAGCGTCCGTGTCGTTTGTTCTGATGCTAGAAGAACCACGTAAATAGACTGGCTTAGCTAAAAGTCATTTCGTAATCACTTCATCGAATAAACGGCCAAACATCCTAGGCACCGAAGCGGCGCAGGGAAGCCTAACACGCCGAATTGCCCCGCACGCTTGCGTATCGATGGTCAATGATTTGTTAGCCGTGTTCATTGCCAGTTTTCAGCTTCAATGGAACAAATGCAATGCCATGTTTTTCAACCTTGGGACCAGTAGCAGTGAATCCAAAACGTTCATAGACAGGAACCGCGTAAGGAGTTGAGTTAACTGTAAATCCTTCGATATTTCCTGCTTGAATAGCGGCGGATTTAGCATGGGCCCACAGCTTCGCTGCTATTCCCTGGCGTTGAAAATCTGGTGCGACAAATAAATGAAACAAATGCTTGTTGTCTCGTACCGCAACTACGCCAGCCAGCTTGCCTTCCACAAAAGCAACCAGGTAATCGAAATTTCCAGATGTGATATATGCCGCGATTGAAGATGGTTGAATGGTTTTGAGAAAACCATCGGCCCCTTTGCCGTCTGGGTTCAAAGTGAAGAAATGCGAGACGCTGGAGATGAGAAAGCTGATCTCTGCTGCATCGCTTGTGGTCGCTGGTCGAATATCCATAATGGCTAACGAGGCTGCAGAAAAACCCTTGATCCGAAGATAGGGGGCGTGTTTAGGAGGCCGTCTGCCTTTTTCCAATACTGCGATCGCTCAATACAACACGTTTCAAGAAGCCAATTTTTGTTCATACTCATTTTGTTTTTCGAGAAAAGAGTTTTTCTATAGTCTCAACGTTTGGCGTAAGCGGCCAACGGCGGATGCAGCCAGAAGTTGGTCCCCTCGATGGAAGGGCTAGGAGGCATTTCGGACCACAAGCTCAACCATCCTCGCGGATACCGACTTGCCTTTGATCATGATTTCTCCGGCCGTGATAGGTAGCGTGAAGCGACGAGGCCCGGCGCTGCCGGGATTTACGAATAACACGCCGCCACGCTCTTCGACGAGAGGCTTATGGGAATGCCCTGATACAACGGCACGAACGCCAGCCGCTGCTGGTGCAATGTCGAGTTGGGCGAGATCGTGAATGACATAGAGCAAGAACTCGCCGACTTGCAGGAATTCGGTTTCATTTAGCTTCTCTGCCCACGATCCTTTGTCGTTGTTGCCCCTCACAGCGGTGACGGGTGCAATGGTTTCCAGTTCTGCAAGGATGTTCGGGTCGCAGATGTCTCCTGCGTGGACGATGAAATCGCTGCCTGTCAGGAAAGCCTTCGCTTCCGGTCGAAGCAGACCGTGTGTGTCAGATATGAGGCCAATGCGCACCATGCGCGGAGGAGTATTTCTCATACATTGCTCCCTTGCTCTCCGAATAATCCTTCCCACTCGCTCTCCAAGCACAAATCCTGCACACACTTATCTTCATCATTAGTGCAAATTCCGTCAAATTCGGTACAGCCCCTGCCCCAACGCGCTTTATGCCGCCAATCCAGTGCGAGGTTATCCACTCCTTTCCGATTCCTTTTGATTTTCCGTTTTACATCCCAACCTTCGTCATGTCGAAGAACCGACCTTGAAGACCACCGCGCGTCAAGTCGAGATTGCTCAAACTTACATGTACGCGAACGGTCAAACTGACAATATCCAAGTGCAACACGTTTCCAACGTATTGCTTCAATCTACTGCTACAACGAGGCCTGCAATGGTAAAGCTCATTGGAATTTCAGGAAGCCTGCGTGATGGTTCCTACAATACCGCTCTGTTACGTGCGGCGGCAACCATGATGCCGGAAGGCACAGAATTAAAAATCGAAACCATCAAGGAAATTCCGTTGTATGACGGCGACATGGAAGCAACGGAAGGAATTCCCGCAGCGGTAACCCAGCTGAAAGATGCCATCGCTGCGGCGGACGGTCTTCTGATCGCGACACCGGAATATAACAATTCGATACCGGGCGTATTGAAGAATGCCATCGACTGGCTTTCCCGCCCTCCTGCCGACATCAAACGCGTATTTGGCAGCAAGCGAGTTGCGCTGCTCGGTGCTTCGCCTGGCGGCTTCGGCACGATTCTGAGCCAGAACGCATGGCTGCCTGTCCTGCGAACATTAGGCACCTGTTCCTGGTCGGAGGGACGTCTTCTTGTATCACGTGCGAACAAAGTCTTCGATGACAGCGGCGCGATCACGGATCAAGCAGTAAAAGAACAACTGAAGCAATTCCTTGAGGGATTTGTCCGGTTTGTACAGTCGTGAAACGGTGAGCGTTGCGCATGGGGAAAACCCGGATCGAAGCATTCAGCGATGGGGTGCTGGCCATTATCATCACGATCATGGTGCTGGAAATGAAAGCGCCGCATGGCGATGACCTTAATGCGTTGCGTCCGTTGCTTCCGGTATTTCTCAGCTACGTTCTCAGTTTTATTTATCTGGGCATTTATTGGAACAACCATCACCATATGTTTCATACCGTGCGCCATATCGACGGCCGGGTACTGTGGGCGAATCTCCATCTACTCTTTTGGCTATCGCTCATCCCGTTTGTGACCGCCTGGATGGGAGAAAATCATTTTTCTTCGCTGCCCACGGCACTTTACGGAATGGTGTTGCTGATGGCGGCTGTGGCTTATCACCTGCTGGTGGATACGTTGATTCGGCGCCACGACAAAGAGTCTGACTTGGCCCACGCTTTTGGCACCGACGTCAAGGGCAAGGTATCGATCGTTGCTTATGCCATCGCGGTTGCGCTTTCCTTTGTGAGTCCTTGGCTCGGCTTCAGTATTTATATCCTTGTCGCCATCGGGTGGTTCATTCCGGACCCGCGTGTAGAAAAACAGGTAAGACGTTGATCGAGATCGTCGGGCGTCTTTACTCCCACTGGTTTCATCTTTCACCTCGCTCGGGTAAGGTGTTCTGGCATTCATAAAAAGCTGATATGTGGTTCAGCGAGAATTTCAGTACCATCCCCCCCCGCAACTTCATGCAGGAGCATTCGAACCTGATGTTGCCGCATCGAGTTGGTGCCCAGACGATTACAGGAAACATCGCAAAAGAATTAAACATGCACATTTATTTGCTGCCGTTGGCAAAACTCGCATTAATGAACGTGCGTAATTGAGACAAGTCGTCGCATACGCTGCCGTCGTCTGAATTCAAGTCGGCGCACAAGAAGCTTCTATTCGGCCCGCACTCTGGCTGAGACGAATGGAAATATCACTAGGCCGATGACCACTTATCCCTTTGGCCTGCATTGCCGCTAGAAATAAGTCCCGCATAACTTGCCTCAAGCGAATCCGGCAATCCGCAGGAAGCGGGCATGAATCGCTCAATCTGTCCACAAACCGCCCTCTTGATGTAGTACCTGACAATGAAAATCGGAAGTCAATCTCCTCTCGCTACGCAGATCGTTCATCCCGACGAGACAGACAAACGGGAGCCAGTTAACAAACACAACAGCGCAACCGCAGTACAAACTGCGGAACCGACGCCTTCCAGGAGCGTAAAAACGTCGCGTCCGGCATGGCTGAAAGAAGTCATGTTCCGCGACGATACGACTGTGTAGACAGGGACCGAGCCTGTGCGCGTCCAGGATAGCCGTTCAGGCCGACGGTGGGAGGATGATCAGTCTGGAGCGGATCGTCCGGTGAGTGAATTCCGGTTAAACATCCATCGGCATCTGACCCATCGCTGGGCCAACGATCGATCGGCGGCTCTCGATCAAATCGGCACCTCTAGCTATGCCAATACCCGGCGGGCGGAACTTCGAGCAATCCCTGGCGCAGGGTATCTGGCGGAGCAATATGGCCTGAAGACGGCCAAGGACGCCACTCCACGGGATATGCAGCCCGGACTGAGGATTGATAACAAACACAGTGCCCTATATCAGCGCGACAAACCGAATATCAAACTGCAGGATAAATGTCTGACCATCTCGCGCTCGCCCGATTACAGGCACCTTTTAGGCAATACGCTGTTCGAGAAGAATTCCGACCATGTGCTGTTCACGAATTCGGAAACCAATGCGTTTCGCATCCTGGCAAAGCTCGGCGGCAACACGACAAGCCGCGTGGAATCATTGAGTCCCGGCCTGGTTGCGATCAAATTCACGTGTCACTTATTGGCAAAACAGGCCGAGGGTATTCTGATACAACTGGGCGGACGGCCATCCAGCTATGAAGTGGGCAAACTCGCCTATACGGCCCGCACTGCTTCCGAGCCGCCCTCCCGTCTGCGGGAAGGGATCGATAACCACAAGACCTTGCTTGAGATGTTGAATGAGGAGGGCAAGGGCGTGATTTCCGCACTCAAGAACCTGCCCAATGGACATGCAATGCAGGCGACCGCCAACTGCACTGCGTCCTTGCTCGATGGTTTGCTCAAAGCATTGGCCGAGAAGGCGGACGCGCCAGAATTCAAACACGATTTGCTCATTGCAAACGTGCTCAACGCGCTGACGAACGTGGCCCGCGCCTTGCCGACCCTGACGGAAGACTCGACACGCTTTTTCGCCGGATATGATGCGATGCTGGAATCTCCCTCATGTCTTGAGCCTGTTCTTCATCTCTTCAAATCGTGCATACAGCTCGCCATGAGTTGTTTGAAAGTGGTCGTAGAAACCATAGTTGATCCACATTCCCATGTTCCATCGGCTGTGGCTTGCCATGATGTCCTTCCATAGCGCAGCTCGTCCCTCTTGGCTCAAGGCGGGCGCGATCTGTTCGACCATCTCGATGTATTGAAAGACTGTTTCCGGATGTTTCTGCAAGGTCCAAAAAAGGCTGGAAAGGCCGTTCCTGTCTTTTGCGGCCAGCAACGCGGGCAACGCATCGGGCGGGAGGCCCTGCAACAGTTTGCCGTATACCTTGACGGCTTTTGCATGCTCTTCTTGCAAAGCCATATAGAGACCGGGAGTGCCCTCCCTGTCTTTTGCGAGCACCAGCGAGACCCGCATGCCGGGTGGTGTGGAGGCTGGAGGTTAGAGACCTCCGGCTACCCGATTAGGCCGAGATGGGGGTATGGCGTTTGTTAGGCATCACCGGCACCGTATGCCGCCCCCGCAAACTCAATAAGACAAAATCCGTGACCGAATGGATCCGAGAAGGTGATGCATTTTGAGCCATGCCATTCAATACATTCACTCTCCGGGGTTGCGCCCGCGTCCATTGCTCGTTTTGCGGCTTCGGTAACGTCATCGACAACGAAATCCATATGCACTGGCGTCCAATGTCTGGAGTAATCGCGTACCAGCGAGAGCGTACTCACGGGATGTGATCCGGCGGAATTTTGTAGGAGATAGATTACGGACGACGCACCGGTAAGTTCTGCAACATCGTCTTCAATGATGCGATTTAGATTCAAGCCGAGAGCAGCACAATAGAAGTCTATCGCTGGCGCGAGAGCTGGAACGTCGATATTTACGATTACTCTCATAGCTGATCAACCTATGCACTTGAAGCCTACACGGCGGCGTAAAAGGCCTAACGTTGCATAAACCATTTAACCGCACGCGCACGCCCCATCTTGTCGGCTTGGCGCTGATAGTTGTAGAAAAATCTTACGCTTTCTGTGTTGCTGCCAGATATGCAGGACGTGAAAGGCAGCGACTCAGCCAATCTTCAACAGTCGGTTGGCTGCTACCCAAATGCCCATGCAAGAGATTGATGACCCCGGCGACGTTCAGGTCGGCGACGGAAAAATCATTACCAATGAGCCACGATTTTTCCTTGAGCGCCGTTTCCAAGCGATTCAGCGGACGTTGCAGGGCTTTCAAGGCAAGTTCTGCCTGTTCTGGTCTGCGATAGGATTCAGGCATCCAGATCGAATGCAGTGCCCACCGTATGTATTCGGCTTCCAGAGACGTGGCTACCCAAAAACTCCATTGAAGCGCGTGCGCTCTGGCGTCGGCGCCTGGAGGCAAGAGCGCTGGCATTTTCTCTGCAAGGTGCAGATTGATGGCCAGCGACTCTGCGAGCACACATCCATCGTCAACCAAACAAGGAATCGTTCCCGCAGGGTTGAGCGCAAGGTATTCGGGGTCTTTCCCGCAGAGTTCGAAGCTGATTGGCTTATGCTCATAAGCGATCCCCATTTCCTCCAACATCCAAAGAACGCGGAGAGACCTGGAATGACTTGAACCGTAAAGGGTGAGCGGCATTTTGGACCTTTCTTTTTTGATGCCTAACGTACAGTTAAGCTGATGAGCTGATGGCTAGTGCTTGGTTTGGCAAGTTTGCGATTCCAAGATTATGTTCAGGTGTTGAGTTCCGCGTCAATTGCCGATTGCAACAAAATGGCGCTAAGCGTCGCCCAATTATTGACGTGGTACATGTCTGTTGTACGCATAGAAGATTTCGTCTCTAACCCACCCAAGCGATTCGTACAAGGACTGGGCCGAGAGGTTGGTCTTTGCGGTAGTGAGATCCATTCTGACTTTTCCATCCGCCGCAGCTTTTGCTTCTGCAGCCAAGAGGAGCTGGCGTCCAGCGCCAAGCTTCCGTGCTTCTGGCAGGACGAAGAGATCGTAAAGAGAATAGATCGGTGCAGCCTCAACGGAGCAAAACGTTGGATACATCTGGCAAAAGCCAACGACACCTTGCTGTGTGGATTCAGCGACGAGCAAAACGGATTCGCTTCGTGTGAACCGCTCGTTGATGAATTCGTATGCGAGTTGCGGGCTCGTCGGCTGATCATAAAACTGACGATAGAGATCAAAAAGCCTGGCAACGCTTGCCAAGTCCGATGCCGTCATGGCCCTGGTGGAAATGTTCATATGTTTGTTGTAAGTGACCTAATCGGGATGCGCGCCATGCCCGGCACACACGTTTAACATGAGAGGAAAACAACGGCGGCACTGACGTAGCCGAAGCGAGCAAACCCGACTAGAGGGACGTCTACCCCTTTCCAATACTGCGATCGTTCAATACCGCACGTTTTAAGAAGCCGATTTTTGTTCATACTCATTTTGTTTTTCGAGAAAAGAGTTTTTCTACAACCTCAACGACTACGTTGACCGGCGTGCTTGCACTTCGGTGTCGAACGACGAGTTAAGTATCTGCCAGGATAACGTCGCAATCTTCATCTCCTTTCGCACGTCGAGTCAAGATTCAAGACAGAGCGTGACTCAGCAAAGTGCCTTAACAGACTATACACGGCAGTTCTTTTATCCTCATCACACCAAAGCAGAAATAGGTTGTCAGGCCCTTGGTAGGAAAGATGGAAAAGCAATCACGGATTTGTTCATTCATTTTTCCTCAAAGATTGAAATCGGAGCGGGAGGCTATTTCTTGCATTAAATATTTTTGAATAGGCTCAGGCGCCAATTCCATGCTTGCAGTTCACATTTTCTGGAACCGTTTCTATTTTCATGCCACCTACAAAGAGTGCCCTGCAACTCGTTACGCAACACTCCCAAGATTGCTTTTCCAACATTAACCAACAAACGTTTCAAGCACCTTCAGTGAAGCAGCTATCGTTGATGCATGTAATGTTGCGCTCCACCTCCTGAAGTCGGAAATGAAGGGGGGATAACCATAGGTTCTACATCATGAAATTTAATTTATCTCCGTCACCTTTACATGCCGCTTCTTGTTTCCGTGATCCCATCACCGCGAGCACGGAAAATATAAATATGGAAGCAGGTCCAAGTACAGCTCTCTTACCAACCGCTTCGCCCGCAGCCAGAATGCTTGGCATGCTTAGTCCTGCATGGGTTCAAAAGGCGGTTAAAGAATACTCTTTATCAAAAAAATACCCCCTCCAGTGGGACCCGGAGCGCCTTTTGGTTGATCCTGAACGTGGAAAAGCCCTGCTGCAGAACTTGAAGCTGCACAAGAAAAATGTTGCGAGGGGTCAATTTGGCAGCATTTCAATTTTTAAAAATCAAAATGGGGAAAAATTAGTCGGAAAATTTTTTGATCCTACTCCTGAACAAAAGAAACATATTACCGAACAAGAGTTTTTCCAGGAATTAGTAGGCCTTAAAGCCATTTATGAAGTTGCCGGGCGCCATCCTAATCTGGTGAATATGTACGGCACTGCAAAAATGCCTGGCAAAACAGGCGAACTCGAGTGTTCGATATTGTTGATGGATGTCGTGCCTGGTCCAACCGGGATGAAACTTTTTGATACGCTTCGCAATTCTTGGAATGTCGGCAAAATTTCCGACCATGAATATTGGGGAGCGATTCAATTTATCGGAAGACGCCTGTTCGATGTCGTCGAGCATATGAGCAAAGCTGACGTGGTGCACAACGATATCAATCCGGACAACTTTCTTGTGAATGAAGAGACCGGAGAGCCTGTTTTGATTGACCTTGGCAATTGGAGCTGGAAAGATGACCCCGCACCAGGCCTCAGTGAGGGTTATGCATCTCCTGAAGCCAGAGTAGGTTATGGTGTTGACGAAAAGAGCGATGTGTTTTGTGTCGGCACATCACTTTTGCATGGCATAGAAGGAGGCAAGATAGAAAGCCTGGAAGATATGCCGAATCGAGGCCTTCGTCTAGAAAAGGAACTCCACAAAGATGACGATGGAAATATAGTGCGTCAATCCAGAACTTATGCGGTGAAAACTGCATACATCGATTTTATGAATCGAGGATTGGCAGGATTGGCGAATGATACCTCCATTCGCCTCACCGCCAAGCAAGCAAAAAATCACCCCTTTCTCAATAACGCACTGCTGGATGATGATGCCGCCAAACAAGTCATCAAAGATGTCATTTCTCTAGCTAAAGAAGAGGAAAAACTGGCGAAAGGAAAAGGAAAACCGCCGAAATCCAAACACAACGCACAGAACAGCAATCAATTCAAGCAAGTAAAAAGAGAAATTGAATCTACGCCGGCCAAGTCATCTTTCTTGTCTACAAAGCTGTATGGTGCCGTGGGCATTTCTGAAAGCCAGGCCCTTATGCGGAGTTGCTTTAAGTTATTCAAAAAGAGTCCCAACCTGCACGCCTACGCAAGATTGCAAAGCCTCGGAAAAAACGATCCAGAATTAAAAAAATATCTGGAAAAAAACAAGGATACGTTGGCAAAATTGGAGCAGGAAATTGGAAATACTATGGTAGCGGATGCCACAGCGTATATCGAGCAGGCAAAGTGGTTTGCGCATGCCAAGAGTGTTTTGGAAAAAGTGCCAACAGTTCCGGTTAAAAGTGGCGTTAACGAAAACGGTGTGCGTCGCCATACCGAATATAACGATATCGATCCAAAGTATGCCGATGCTGTGAACAAGGCAAAAATGGCACTGTCTTCCTATGCCGACACGGAAACCTTGAAACATTATGTCAATGATGCAGAGAAGTTTCTCTACCAAGCAAGCACATTGAAAAAGATAGACAACCAGGAAGAAAAAGAAAAAATAGAGCAAGTACGGGAATGCGCGACACTCACAAGACGCATGCTAGAGATTTTCGAGATGGATTCATCCCTACTATCCAAGGCTACGCTGAATAGGTCGTTTTCCCTCCCGCATAGCGCCGTGGGCACTTCTAAAAATCGGGTATTTGTTCAGCGTAGTGCTAAAGATAAGGCTACGCTGAATCAGTCATTTCTCCTGCGCGCAAACCCGCATCTGAATAGCGACATGGTTAAAAAAGCCAACGAAAAAAAAGTCGCAAAAAAAGCCATCGAAAAAGCCGTTTTAATGTCCCCGGCCAGAATGGAGGAGAAAAAACCGGAAGAAAAGCTGCAGGAACGACTGAAAACCATGTACAGCCCATTTAACAACTTTAAGCGAGATCCAAGGAAGCTTGAATAAATACGCGATTGAAGGGTTAGGCCACAGGTTTTGCATGGATCAATTGAATGCCGTGTTCTTGACACCACTCGCGTAGTCCGGCCTCGGTAGCCTGCGCCTCAAAGGCGTACCACTTTTCGATAACACCGCAAGACTCAAGAAGATTCTTGAAACGACCATAGGCACCCTTGCTGCGAAAGAAACCCACAGCCCTTTCGTACTCGTTCGGCAGCTCCTGCTCGACAAATGAAAGCGCGAGCTCACGCCCGAGATCGAGTTCATTCTTGCAGGGGAGCGCGAGATAGCGGTCGGACGTTTCCAGGTCTTCGGGTGGTTCTTCTTCCAGCTCGATCATGTCCGACGTGTAGTGAATAGCGCCTGTATCGAGATTGATGAAAGCACTGCTCTCGTAGGGCGCGCCAGAGTTGGCGAATTCAAATGCATCGAGCAGATCGGAAAGTAGCACTGTGACCATAGACGCCTCCTGCGGCCTAATGAGATTGTAGAAAAACCCTTGATCCGAAGATAAGGGGCGTGTTTAGAGGGGCGTCTGCCCCTTTCCAATACTGCGATCGTTCAATAGAACGCGCTTTAAGAAGCCGATTTTTGTTCATGCTCATTTTGTTTTTCGAGAAAAAGAGGCCCATGAGCAGCACCAACCCCTGCCTCTAGGCGAACTCCGGCTGGCCTTACTTTACCTGCCGAAGCTGAACGCTTCAACTTGCGACAACACTCCATGCCCTGTGAACCCACTCGCTTTTTCACAGCGACGGCAAACCGACTACCTCGCGCTGAGCTGTGCCGCCGTTTGGGGTCCACTTGACCGATATGGGTTGGGCTCATGAGCGCTGCATTTCTTGACCTCAACGAGCTCTTGATTGATCAAAACTGAGACCTGGCAACCGAGACAACTCCGGCTTCTCACGGCACGACGTGCAGAGTCGACCAAGTGCCGCTTTGCTTGCTGTAACTATGGATCGTATGTTCCGCAAAATCGCCTTGGCCGACTGAATAAAATGCGATACGGGAAACAAAAGAAAACTTAAAACCAATGAAGGACGCAGGCACGTTTTGCTCTGCTCCCAGGGAAATTTTTTGTCGCGCACTGACAAGCTCTGCCTCGTTGAGCAAAGGGCTGCCAGAGGCTGGCCCAAAGACCAAGTAACTTTTTCTAAATTCGATATCGAGTGATAGCCAGTCTGAGACAAGCTCTTCTTGCGTCAGCAGCAACACCACTCCCTCCAGAGAAACAGATCTACGAGAATTTTGGAAGGCAAAAGTCAGCGAGGCACAGTTGTTATCGCGAAGGTCAAGTACCTTACGAGAATTGGGCGTGGTGTGGAATCGTGGAACTCCTTGTTCATCAAAGTGAACTCCAAGCATTCGCGTGCGTACCTCGCCCGATGGACTGACCGTGCCAAGAACGGCACCATTCGGGAAAACGCTATCTTGCTTTCGTTCTTCCTGAATCCAACGAACCAGAATTTTTAATGGAGACATATGCCCAACGTTAAGATGACCGGATCAATGGCATCATCGTTGAATCCGTGTCAATTGCCAAGTCATGTGTTACCACCACGAAGGAGCCTCTATCGTAGCAATGAAATCCTGCTGTGTGAAGTTAGAGGTTACCAGATCGAAGAATTACGCCCTCCAGAATGATGCACGTCAGCAGATGGCGCTTTGTAGTCTGGATTTGTGTACGACTATCGACAGTCCTTTACCGAACAGAACCAGCCGCGAGGCCCTTCTTTCAGCGGGGAACGGAGCTTCTTTATGTGGCACGACGGGCAATAGCAAGTAGGTTGGGCTAACGCTTCACCAGCCCAACATCCCCACCAAAAACAAACAGCCACGACGTTCATTCATTTATTGTAGCTTCATCAAAACAACGCCAACTCTCATCCACATTTCCCCTCGCAATTTTCCGATGAATGGACGAATACGGCCACTCCACCACGCTCGCCACATACCCATGCTTTACCGGATTGACGTGAACGTACGCCACATGCTTTTCCAGGTCATCGTCATTTCTGATTTAATGTTCTCAATACCGTCATTGCCATATGCCGCGCTCGCGCTTCATTTTTCTGCTGCGTCGTATCACTTCGGTTTCAGGGATCTCGCGTGAAAATGCGGCTTTGATCAAAGACTAGCGCAGTGGGAAATCCGCATCACCTTCCGGCAATCGCCAAATGGCATGCAAATGATCCGGCAATACCACCATCGCGATGATGTCGAAAGGATGGGATTGCCGGATTTTTTTCATGGCGTTGCGAAAGATATCAATGTATTCCGTGAGGAGATTGCTCTTGCGATCGGCGAGATTGACAGTGAAAAAATACGTGGCACCGGGGATGTTCGCTCTGCGGTATCTCATTGACGGTCATCTCATTGGATGTTGGGCTGGTGAAGCGCTAGCCCAACCTACTTGCTAACCTTAATCGTTAGGCTGTGAGATTAACTTTTTTCATTCCACAAAGACCTAATAAGCCCAAGCCAAATAGCCATATTACAGTCGGCTCCGAAACGGTACTAGTGCTACCGGTTGCATCCAAGCGCACATTGTCCCAGTCAGATTGGGGTCCGCCAGCTATTAATGCGATCTTTAAATTTTTCCCCAAATTTGGATCGCTTGCGCTTGCCAAGTATTTGACTGTAAGCAGTCCATTGCTGCCTGCGGCAATAACTCCGATTGAGGCAGACGCAAGAATATTGTCGTCCGCAGTGCGTAATTCAAGAATGCTTGATTTGTGAAAGAAGCCATCTGTTCGAGACAGTACATCTACCATAAGCGTATATTGAATATTTGCCATCAATGTAGCGGACAACGTTTGGCTTAAGCCTAAGCCTTTTTGGTTCGAAAATCCAACTTGGAATCCATTTGTTGGTCCTTGTTTCATTTGGCCTATCGTCGGGTTCCAAGCGCCGGAATTCCCAGAATTCACCCAGCCCGTCGCTGCGCCAATGCTGAAATGTCCATCAGTAAAGGCGATATTTTCAAAACTGAAATTGGCAATGCTGATTGGAGTGGCGCTTACAGCTCCCCCTCCAAGAATTAACGTTATTGCGACGGCAAGTTTAAGTGCTTGCTTCCGTCCAGATTGCATTTTCATTTGTTTTCCGTTTTTTATTGCCGCAAGTGCTTGTAAAAGTTAAGTATTGGCGGCGAGTGCGGCTCCATCCAATACCTACTGGAGATAAAGTCAAATCTGATGTATGCCGGCGTGAAGGTTTATGGTTCAAGACCGTAAGATGCAAGTCGTAAGGCGCATCGCGATGCGCCTTACGGCCCTAAAACAGCACTGCGACAAAGTAAGAAAAACCTTCTGCTGCAATGTAGCGCCGAATCGCTTCCTCACTTATCGATTCGAAAAATGGCTCAGCTCCATCACCCTCTGTTGACAGTAAGAAGGGTTGGATCAAAGAGCGAATCAGATCGCCAATTCTTCGAGCATCGTTTACGTCCGCTATGCGGACGTTCATGATAGCTAACACAGACATGACTGGCGCAAAGCGGCCAAGCTGATTGAAATGTTAAATTTTTTCTTCAGCATGGATCAGAACTAACCTGAAGTCCCCAATACGATTAGATAAGAGCCAGCGTACAAGTAGATACAAGAAGAATAGACCACTAAGGGTACCCAGCACGCCGCCAACAACGGTCACTGAAGCCTTCGTGGCCCCAATAAGTGCCAAGATGAACCCGGCGATGGCACCTAGCAATCCAGCACAAAGTGCTGAACCCATTGTTACGACGATACCGCGCCAGAAAAAACCCCAGCAAATGCGCGCTTTGGATGAAAAAGGAAGTTCTTTGATGTCGAGAGTATTCATGGAAAACCTGGAAGGATTGATGAAAGGAATCTAACGTTGCATTAAACGGCGCACTTGTGCGTCAATGTTCAATAACAAGTTAAAGCTGATCACGATTAGCCTGAAAAAAACATACTCGCCCTTGATCTTCTTTGGCGCAATAAAGCCAAAATTTGGAAAGAGCTTTGATCTCAGATACCAAACGAGAGCGAGGATAAAAACACTAATCCCCAAGCCGATCAATGACGCAATTGGTGCTTTAGTGAAGCCCTCAAATTGCTTCGGCAAGTTAATGATAGTAAGCAGAATATAGGCGTTGTAGGCGCCAACAAATTGCTTGTAGAAACCCCATGCGAACAACAGCGGAATCGATCCAATTATCGCTGCGGTTATCCATTTGGCGTTTGGACCAATTTGTGCGCCGAGCCCATAGCCGACAATGAGCGCAAACAACGCCTGGACAAACATCAGGGTAATAGCGAAGTTGTTCAACTTCTCGTGCTTATCGTGTAATACAGGATCGGCATGTGAAGCAATGAAATGCGCAAGTCGGCTGTCTTTTACTCCCTTTTCAGATAATTGAAAAAACACCTCACTCTTTCGCATACCGGATTCGATAAGCGTATAGGCCATAGACTTTATTTCTTTTTTCTTCATCCAGTTTTATCAGAGATAAGCTGTAGCCAACGAGACTGTAGGAACAATCGACAAGCGGATGTGAGAATAACTGAATAGGAGGGTTGGCGGTATCCCATATGTATGGGGGGATCTAACGCCTATTGATAATTACGTAATTCATGACAACCACATTTGACGCCATGCGTTATCAGATCGAGCAATTCAATTGATCGGAGAATGTATGCATTGCAAAAATGGATGCAGCCACCCGCAAGCGGGTATGCACTGGACGACTCATGCTGGGGGGAGACGCCTGCGCAAGCAGCCGCTACCGTCGGCGTGGCAAGGAAGATGGCATACACATGGAAGGTGCGACTAAATGAGGGCAGCATTAATACGCTGCGGGATATGCGTGTGGGCAAGCCCGCGCAGCTTAGTGCGCCCCAGGGTAATTTCACCACTCGACGCTGTTAGCCGATAAGCCCATTTCATCAATACATTCTTCACCCACGCGGATGATGCTCCGCGTGCAGCTTCTTCAACCTCTCCCGCGCCACATGCGTATAGATCTGCGTGGTCGAAATATCGGCATGCCCCAGCAGCAATTGCACCACGCGCAGATCCGCGCCGTGGTTCAGCAAATGCGTGGCGAATGCGTGGCGCAAGGTGTGCGGCGACAGCGGCGCGTTGATGTTGGCTTTCAATGCGTGCTTCTTGATCAGCGTCCAGAACATCTGACGCGTCATCGCGCCGCCGCGGCCGGTGACGAATAACGCGTCGTCGATCTGGCCGTTCAGGATCGCTGTGCGTGCTTCTTTCAGGTAGCGCTCGATCCACATCCGCGCCTCTTCGCCGAATGGCACCAGGCGCGTCTTGCTGCCTTTGCCGGTGATACGCAGTACGCCTTCGTTCATGCCGACTTCAATCGATTTGAGCAGGACCAGTTCGGACACGCGCAGGCCGCTGGCATACATCAGTTCGAGCATGGTGCGGTCGCGCAGGCCGAGTGGCGTGTTCACATCCGGCGCGGCCAGCAGGGCTTCGACTTGCGACTCGGTCAGGGTCTTTGGATAACGCGGCGCCTGCTTGGCCGATTTCATGCGCAGGCAGGGGTCGATGCTGATTTTGTTTTGGCGTAGCGCGAGCTGGTAGAAGCGTTTCAGTACCGCGAGGCGCCGGTTGGATGAGGTGGCCTTGCTGCTTTCGTATTTGGCGAAGAAGTACGCATTGAGGTCATCGGCCTGCGCTGCGTACAAGGCCTTGTCGCGCTCCGTTTGCAGCCATTCTGCGAACAGGCGCATGTCTCGTCGGTAGGCTTCGAGTGTATTTTTTGCCAGGCCGTCTTCCAGCCACAAGGTGTCGCAGAATTCATCGATGGCGGCCTGGCTTGCGTCTGCGCTGCCGGTCATCAATAACCCCCTACGCCTTCATGCGCGAGCAGCCAGCGTTTGACGCCGACATGGAAACCGGTTTCGTCGTCGCGATTCGAAAATCCGCCGAGGCCGCCGGATGCGGTCACGCGATGGCATGGGATCACCAGCGGAAACCAGTTGGCGCCGCACGCCTGCCCTACCGCGCGCGGGGCAGATTGAATCAGCCGGGCGACTTCGCCATAGGTCAGCACGTCGCCGCGCGGGATGGCTGCGATTACGCGCCATACATTGCGCTGGAACGCGGTGCCAACTTCGGCCAAGGGCAGATCGAAGCGGCTGTCGGGTTCGGCCAGATAACGCTCGACTTGGCGCGCAACCTTTTCCGCGAGCGGATCGTCCGGCGCTTTTTCCTCAAACGTCGGGGGCAGATAAACCAGTTCGCGCAATAGGCCAGGTTCGGTCCGAATGCCGATGGCGCCGAACGGCGCCGGCACGATGGCAGAAAACAAGCTGTCGCGTTGGATTGATTTCATGGAACGCATTTCGCCAGTGGAGACAAATCGAATGGACACATATTTTGGATAGCTTAAAACAAAAAAGGCGCATCTTGCGATGCGCCCTTAAATACTGCTCTTGTGTTCCTGACTGCTTGCGTGTGTTGCCACCGCAGTTTTTATTGAAACACATGCCTCCTGGTACATTTTTGGTCGTACTGCCGTTCTTATGTACCGTCCCCTTCAAATTCGATTTCTTGCATGCTTGTCAGGATTGCATTCAGCAAATGCCTCGCATCAATAAGGTCACAGCTTGGAGCAATTCGGCAGCTGCGACCTTGAAGTGGCGCAATTATAAATCAAATATTTAGTTGTAAATCAAATTTGGCAGCCAGAGTGAAAGTTGCGGCACATAAGTAATCAAGAGCAAGAAACCGATCATCGTCAACAACCAAGGCGCCACCGCCACAGTCAATTCGGAAATCCCCATTTTGGTGATCCCGGAAGCGACATATAAATTCAATCCCACCGGGGGGTGGCACATGCCGACTTCCATATTGACAACCATGATGATACCGAAGTGAACCGGGTCAATGCCAAGCTTCATTGCAACCGGGAACAGGATCGGCGCCATGATCAACACGATCGATGATGGTTCCATGACATTGCCTGCAATCAGCAGCAGGACATTCACCACCAACAGGAATGTGATGATGCCCAAGCCTTTACCGGTAATCCATTCCGCCATTGCTTGCGGGATGTTTTCACTGGTCATCAGGAATGAGAACAACACGGCGTTGGTGATGATATACAGCAGCATCGCGGACATCGATGCGGAATCGAGTAATACCTTCGGCACCTGCTTTAGCGACATATCCTTGTAGACGAACACGGCGATGATGAATGCATAGACTGCCGCCATCGCTGCCGCTTCCGTCGGCGTAAAGATGCCGGTATAAATCCCGCCCATCACGATTACGATCAACAGCAAACCCCAGGCGCTTTTGCGGAAGGTAACGAAACGTTCAGCCCAGGTTGCTTTCGGCAGCCGTGGATAGCCCTTTTTGCGCGCCAGGTGCCAGGTAGTCAAGCCGAGCAGGAAGGCGAGCAGCAAACCGGGCACCACGCCGGCCATGAACAGCTTGCCGACCGAGGTGTTGGTCGATACCGAATACATCACCATCACGATCGATGGCGGAATCAGGATGCCCAGCGCGCCGGACGTGGTGATGACACCGGCACCAAACTTGTTGGGGAAGCCCTGCTTGACCATCGCCGGCAGGATGATGGAGCCGATCGCCACCACGGTTGCCGGACTGGAGCCGGACACTGCGGCAAACAGCGCGCAGGCCATCACGCCGCCCAACGCCAGACCGCCGTGCCAATGGCCGATCATCGATGTCGCAAAATTGATCATGCGCCGCGCGACACCGCCGTGCGTCAGGAAATTGCCTGCCAGGATGAAGAACGGGATCGCCATGATCTCGAATTTTTCAATGCCGGTAAACAGTTTCAGCGCGACCGATTCGATCGGCACATCCGTCATCGTGAAGAGGAAGGTCAAGACTGTTAGGCCGAGTGAAATCGAGATAGGCATGCCGGTCAACATCAGGGCCAACAGCAGCACAAAAATGATGAGTGCGCTCATGCTGCGGCTCCTTTACGTGTCAGTTCGTTTGCGTCTTTGCTCAGCTCGTCATCCAGACCTTCCACATGCGAATGGTCATGTTTCGGCAGCGTGCCGGTTTTGAGGAATTGCCACGTCACTTGCAGGAAGCGGAACGACATCAGATAAGAGCCCAGAGGCACCGCGAGATAGACGATCCACATCGGCATTTCCAGATCCGCCGATACCTGGTCGGTATGGCCGATTGCCCATACGAACCTGGCGCCCAAAGTACCGACGATTGCAGTAAAAGTCGCACCGGCCAGCAGGCCGAACACGATGAATTTATTGCGCCACGGCGTATTGAGTCGATTGATCAGCACATCGACGCCGACATGGATGCCGGTACGTACGCCATAGGCAGCGCCAAACTTGGCCATCCACACGAACATGTAGATTGTGACTTCCTGCGCCCAGCTGGTATTGAGCTTGATAAGATAATCCTGCACGCCGGGAATCGGCAGGCCGGATGTATAACGGTGGATCACCGCGACGAAGATGATAAGGGTCGCTACGCCCATCAGCGTCGCAATCACCCATTCTTCCAAATAATTAAGAAATTTCACGTAACCCCCTGGTTTACCGATGTGGTCGGCTACAAATTGGTCGAGAAGAACATCTATGCAAGTGGCCAAAAATCTTTTGACAAACAAAGGAATTCCCTCCCCTTCAAGGGGAGGGTTAGGGTGGGGATGGGTTAAGAGCAGCAGTTAAAAGCAGCAAGATGATCCCCATCCCCATCCCAGCCAAGAGGATTGCGCTTGCAAGCGCAATCCGCTCCGCAGGCGGATCGCATGCGATCCGAATTCCCTGCTACGCCCCCTTGAAGGGGAAGGAGCTCGAACAGTACCCGTTGGATACCTGCTTAGGCAGGTCAACCAGATGAAAATGCTGGACAGTGTTTTTGCAACGCGCATTACCATGCGGCTTACGAATTCGCCTGGATGCTATCGGGATGAGGGGATGCTGATGTTCATGCCTCCCTCATTCCCGATACATTTCAGTCAACTGCTCTTGG
The DNA here is from genome assembly GCA_966250375.1 of uncultured Oxalobacteraceae bacterium. Taxonomy (GTDB): domain Bacteria; phylum Pseudomonadota; class Gammaproteobacteria; order Burkholderiales; family Burkholderiaceae_D; genus CAMLDH01. Next base: position 16,784 of record CBINHE010000026.1, on the reverse strand, counting down.
CCATTGCTTCCTTGTTGATCGCGTCGATCAAACCCTTGCCGATGCGGCCTTCCATCTCTTTTTGTATCGGCAGCAAGGCCTTGCGCCATGCAGCCTGCTCTTGCTCAGTCAACTCATAGACCTTGGTCTTGCCGCTTTTACGGACTGCGGCCAATGCCATCTCGTTCTCGCGTTGCGCGATTTCGTTGGCGTACTTGGTCGATTCCTTCATCGCCCCTTCAAGTGCGGTGCGGATGTCGGCCGGCAAACCGTCCCAGAATTTCTTGTTCACGATGACTGCATAACCGAGGTAACCATGGTTGGATACGGTCAGATTCTGCTGCACTTCATACATCTTCTGGGTGTAGAAGTTGGATGGCGGATTCTCGGTGCCATCGACCACGCCGGTCTGCAGCGCCTGGTACACCTCGGAGAACGCCATTACCTGCGGATTCGCGCCCAGCGTACGCATCTGCGCGTCGAGTACCTTGGACGACTGGATGCGCATTTTGATGCCTTTGAAATCGGCTGGCATATGCAAGGGCTTGTTGGCCGACATGGCCTTGAAGCCGTTGTCCCAGAACGCCAAACCGATGATGCCTTTCGGCTCCAGCTTTTTCAGCAAACCTGCGCCGATCGGGCCTTCGGTGACCTTGTACAGCACCTGCTTGGATGGGAAAATGTAGGGCATATCGAATACTTCGAACTCCTTCACGCCGAGCGGGCCGAATTTGGCGAGCGATGGCGCCAGCATTTGCACCGCGCCCAGTTGCAGCGCTTCCAGTTCCTCCTTGTCCTTGTACAGCTGGCTGTTCGGGTAGATATCGACCTTGACGCGGCCCTTGGTGGCTTTTTCCGCCAATTCCTTGAAGCGCTCCGCCGCATGGCCTTTCGGCGTATCGGCGGCGACCACGTGGCTGAACTTGATGACGATCGGCGCTTGGGCAAATGCATTGGCGCTGACGAGGGCGGCCGTGGACAGTGCCAGCAGCAGGGTTTTCAGTTTCATGACAGTCTCCTGAAAAGGAAGGGGGGAAAAATTATTGTTGACGCTGATTCGTATTGTCATCATCCGCGCCACCACCCACAACTGTGGTTAACCACAATCAGACAACACAATCGAGCCAGTTGGTCTTGTCGTCAGATACACTCTTAAGCCATGAAAATGCCACGGTTCCGCTCCCTATTCAGCGTCGCACTCCCCAGCCGCAGGCAAGCGTGGCGCTGGCTGATCCCGATTTTGCTGGTGCTATTGTTTTTGTCAACGCTGATATGGCTGCCATGGCAAGCGCAACGAATGGAATCCAACGAGCGGCAAGAGCAGTTGATCGCCGATACGCTATGGGTCGAACAGACGATCCTCTTCCAGCTCGGCCGGGATGAAGAAAGCATCCGCCTGACCGGTAACGAAATCGTCGCCGGCAGCTTGTTAAAAAATAAATTCCGCGAACGAGTCGCGACACTACTCAGAAACAGTCGTGAAATGAGTCGCATCGTGTGGCTGGATGCGCACGGCAAGTTGATCGCATCCACTGACGATGCGCCCATCTCCCTCGCCGACTTTTCAGCGCCGTCGCGATCGGCTGAAACCAACGTGCGCAAAACCATGACCGCCCAATACAGCCAGCCGGCATCGCCGCCCGGCGCCAACCAACCGATCCTGATGGATTTCCATATGCCGCTGCTGGCCGGCGACCGCTATATCGGCAGCTTGATCGCCAGCTATTCGACCGCCAGCATTCTGGATGAGATGGTGCCGTGGTGGTTTGCCCAGGATAACGAAATCCTGCTGGCTGATGGCGACGATAACATCATCGACAAGCGCGTGTCCGGCGGGCCTGGCCGCGGCGTATATACCCACAGTCGCGCACTGGATCTGCCGGGCCTGACGCTGACCTTGCGCACCAATAGCGTCAAGAGTGCGCCGAAGCTGCTGCCCAACCTGCTGGTCGGCTCGGTAATCATTCTGTCAATCGGTTTGCTCTGGAGTCTGTGGGCCTTGTGGCGCGACATTAACCGGCGCCTGGCAGCGGAAGGCGCATTGCGGCAGCAGGTATCGTTTCGCACCGCGATGGAAAATTCGCTGCTGACCGGCCTGCGTGCGCGCGACCTGGAAGGACGCGTCACGTATGTCAATCCGGCGTTCTGCCAGATGGTGGGGACGCCGGCCGAGGAATTGGTCGGCAAAAAGCCGCCGATGCCGTACTGGGCGCCGGAGGCCATGGATGAATACCAGGAGCGGTTTTCGCAAGTATTGGCGGGCATGGTCACGCCGCAGTTCGAGACGATTTTTCAGCGCGTTAACGGCGAGCGCTTTCCGGTATTGATTTTCGAATCACCGTTGGTCGATGACACGGGCAAGCAAACCGGCTGGATGGGATCGATCCTCGACATTTCCGATCGCAAGCGGGTGGAAGCGCTGAACCAGCAGCAGCAGGAAAAGCTGCAAGCCGGCGCGCGGCTGTCCACCATGGGTGAAATCGCGTCGACGCTGGCGCATGAACTGAACCAGCCGCTGGCGGCGATTTCAAGCTATACCACCGGCGCGCTGAACCTGCTCAATAGCAGCGACGCGCAATCCGGCACACTCGATCTCGACCTGCTGAAGCCGGCGCTGGAGAAGGCCGGCGCGCAGGCTCAACGCGCAGGCCAGATCATCCGCAGCGTGCATGCCTTTGTCAAAAAGCGCGAACCAATGCGGGAAACGGTCGCCATTCAGGCGTTGATCGATAGCGTCATGCCGCTGGTTGAACTGCAGGCGCACCAGTTCTTCGTCGTGATTCAGAGCAGTATTGCGCCCGCGCTGCCGCCAGTGTTGGGCGATCGCGTGTTGCTGGAGCAGGTATTGCTGAATTTGACGCGCAATGCAATCGAAGCGATGCGCAATGTGCCGCCCGAGCGACGCCTGCTCCGCATCGTCGCCGGCGCCGACGAGGCGGCAGCGTCGCCCAATGTTGTTATCTCTATCATCGACCAGGGGCACGGCATTCCGGATGACGTCACCGATCGCTTGTTTTCGCCGTTTTTTTCCACCAAGGCGGAAGGCATGGGCATGGGTTTGAATATCTGCCGTACCGCGATCGAGTTCCACGGCGGCACACTGATGCATGCAAACAACCCGCAAGGCGGTACAATTTTCCGATTTTCGCTGCCTTCGCAGATGTAATGCCAATCCGCTGGAGATCCGATGCTGCACATTGTCGATGATGAAGAAGTAATCTGCGATTCGCTACTCTGGCTGGCCAGGTCGCGCGGCATCGCCGCAACCGCTTATGAAAGTGGCAATGCGTTCCTGAACTCGCTTGACGGCAAGGCCAAATTCGATCCGCAAGGAGAATGCGTATTGCTGGACGTGCGCATGCCGGTTATCAGCGGTGTCGCGCTATTCGAGACATTGGCCATGCGCGATCTGGCGCAACGCTTGCCCATCATATTCCTGACCGGCCACGGCGATGTGCCGATGGCGGTCGATACGCTCAAGCGCGGCGCCTTCGATTTTTTTGAAAAACCGTTCAACGACAACAAGCTGATGGACCGCGTACAGGAGGCACTCGCTGCATCGCAGCAAGCCGGCGCCATGGCGGCTGTCCATACCCGGCTGGCTACGTTGTCGGTGCGCGAGCGCGAAGTACTCGGCCTGATCCTGGATGGAAAAATGAATAAAGTCATTGCCGATCAGCTTGGCATCAGCATGCGCACGGTGGAAGTGCACCGCGCGCATATTTTCGACAAGATGGATGTGAAGACTGCGGTGGAACTGGCGCGCTTGCTGAAGTAGAAGGACTTCTGTTTATTCCGATTCGTCGTTCCCGCGAAGAGGAGAACGACAAACCAAAAGCATCACGATGCGCCCCACCTCAAATGCTACTGCGCCTGCGCAAGCGCCCACCCGACATGTTCCCGCACCAGTTCTGACGGATGATCGGCGCGCGCCTGCAATACCGCGAGGATTTCCGATGTCGATACGCCGCTTCGCAACGCATTCCCCAAACCCACCGCCATATTGCGCAGCCAGCGTTCGTACCCGATGCGCCGCATCGCACTGCCTTCGGTCTTGCGCTTGAAGTCGTCTTCGCTCCACGCGAACAGGTCAAGCAGCGTGGCGTGATCGAGCCCATGCCGCACATCAAAATCCGCCAGTGTCGCGCGCTGGGCAAATTTATTCCACGGGCACACCAGTTGGCAATCGTCGCAACCGACCACGCGGTTGCCGATCAAGGGGCGCAGATCGACCGGAATACTGCCCTTCAATTCCAGCGTCAAATACGAAATGCAACGGCGCGCGTCCAGCTTGTAAGGTCCGACGATCGCCCGGGTCGGACAGACCTCGATGCAAGCGCTGCACTGGCCGCAATGCGACGCGGTCGGCGCATCGAGCGGCAGCGGCAAATCGGTATACATCTCCCCCAGAAAAAACATCGACCCCGCTTCGCGATTGAGCAGCAAGGTATGCTTGCCGCGCCAGCCCAGGCCGGACTGCGTTGCGAGCGCCACTTCCATCACCGGCGCCGAATCGGTAAATACGCGGTAACCGAATTCGCCAATTTCGCCTTTGATGCGGTCCGCCAACTGTTGCAGGCGCGCGCGCAATACCTTGTGGTAATCCCGGCCGCGCGCATAAACCGACACCGCCGCCGCACCCGGATCGCGGCTGCGCGCCTCCTCCCGCACACGCCAATCCGCACCCGTTCCCTGCGGCAGATAATCCATGCGTACGGAGATGACGCGTACCGTGCCGGGCACCAGTTCTGCCGGACGGGCGCGCTTCATCCCGTGCGCTGCCATATAATCCATCTCACCGTGCATGCCGGCATTCAACCACGCCTGCAAGCCGGCTTCGGCATGCGTCAGGTCAATATCGGCAACCCGAATGTCGGCAAATCCCAGTTCGCGCCCCCATGCCTTGATGGCATGCATAAGCGACGCGAAATCGATGGGTGTTTTATTTTGCACAATAATGATTATTCAACTGAGTGGAACCATTTTATTCGATGCAGCATTTTAAAGCCCTCCTCCACGACGAAGCCGGCACCGCCGCGCTTGGTGCTGCGCTGGCGCGCGCGCTGACGCCGGGCCTCGTGATTTATCTGCATGGCGACCTCGGCGCCGGCAAAACCGCCCTCACCCGCGCCTTGCTGCATGCGGCCGGCCACACCGGCCATGTCAAAAGCCCCACTTATACGCTGGCCGAGCCGTACACCGTTGTCGTCGCCGGACGTCCGACCGACGTTATCCATTTTGACCTGTATCGCATGGCCAGCCCGGAAGAATTCCTGGATGCCGGATTTCGCGAGCACTTCAACGACCATAATATTTGCATCGTCGAGTGGCCGGAAAAAGCCGAGTCCGTGTTGCCGCCGCCCGACATCAACCTGCATTTGACCGTTGCCGGCCAGGGACGTGATGTAGAATTGCAAGCGTTGTCTGACAAGGGTTTTCAATGCCTCGATCGACTGAAATTCGCACCAAACCTTTGAACTCCAAAACCCGCCGCACCGTCATCAAAGCCGGCGGCACGCTGCTGCTATCCGTCTTCTCTCCACTTCCTGCGCGCGCTGCACAGATCATGGCGGTACGCGTGTGGCCGGCGGAAGACTATACCCGCGTCACGCTCGAAAACGACAGCGACCTGAAGACCAGCCATTTCATCATCAAGGACCCGGAACGGCTCGTGGTTGACATTGAAGGCCTGGATCTGAATCCGACACTGAAAGAGCTGGTCGCCAAAATCCAGTCGAACGACCCCTACATCAAGCAAGTGCGGGTCGGCCAGAACCGCCCGAACGTGGTGCGCCTGGTGTTCGACCTCAAAGAAAAAATCAACCCGCAGGTATTTACGCTGGCGCCGGTCGGCGCGTACAAGCATCGACTGGTGTTCGATCTGTACCCGGTCAATGCGCCCGACCCGATCGCGGCGCTGATTGCCAAAGGCGAATGGCTCGCCGACAAGTCGGCCGACATCACGCCGCCAGCCGTGGAGGCTAAACCGGAACAAGCGCTCAAACAGCCGGATACACGAAGCGCCAAAGCCACACCCAAGGAAGACAAAGCGCCGCGATTAACGCGCATGATCACCATCGCCCTTGACCCCGGCCACGGTGGGGAAGATCCGGGTGCGGTCGGACGCGGCGGCAGCCGCGAAAAAGACGTGGTGCTGGCGATTGCCAAGCGCCTGAAAGTGAAGATCGAAGAGCAGCCCAACATGCGGGTGATGCTGACGCGCGACGCCGACTATTTCGTGCCGCTGCATGTGCGCGTGCAAAAGGCACGCAAGGTGCAGGCCGATCTGTTCATGTCGATCCACGCCGATGCGTTTGTCGAACCGACCGCGCGCGGCTCGTCGGTATTTGCGCTATCTGAAAAAGGTGCGTCATCGACTGCAGCGCGCTGGCTGGCCAACAAGGAAAATGCTGCCGACCTGATTGGCGGCGTCAACATCAAGTCCCATGACCGCCAGCTCGCCAGCGTGCTGCTGGACTTGTCCACCACCGCGCAGATCAATGACAGCATGAAGCTGGCCAAGGCAGTGCTGGGCGAGATCGGCGGCATCAACCGGCTGCACAAGGGTGCAGTGGAACAAGCCGGGTTCGCGGTGTTGAAAGCGCCCGACATCCCGAGCATCCTGATTGAAACCGCGTTCATCTCGAATCCGGAAGAAGAAGCGAAGCTGACCGACGACGCGTATCAGGATCAGATGGCCGATGCGGTACTGAAAGGAGTCAAGCGCTACTTCGCGAAGAATCCGCCCTTGGCGAAAAACAAAATGACGTAACCAAGACCGTGCCCGAAACATCAAGGCCGCCATGGTCATTTAAAGAGAAAGCGCTATGCATCCGGCTAAACTCCTCATCCCCTTGTTGCTCGGCACGCTCAGCCTGACCGCATCCGCGGAAGAAGACGGCGCGGTCACGCCGTACCGGCCGTCGGTTTCCAACTCCGCGCAATTGCCGCTGGCGGGACAATTGGAATTGGAACTGGGTGGTCTAAGCGCCAAAACGGGGAACGCCCGGCGCAACAGCCTGCCCTATCTCTTCAAGCTCGCATTCAACCAGGAATGGGGTGTATTGGTGGGCGGTGAGGCTTACGTGTCGGCACGCGAGGAACTCGGCAACGTCGGGCGCGGCATCGGCGATACGTCGGTCGTGCTGAAACGCGCATTCCTGATCGACGACGCGACCGCCTATGGTCTCGAATTCGGTACCAAACTGGCTACGGCAAAAGAGACCATTGGCAGCGGCAAGGCGGATTACACATTGAATGGCATTTTCAGCAAAGACATCAATACGAGATTGCATATGGATGCCAATCTCAACTTCACTCGGATAGGCGCGATCGATGTGGATGCCGCTCGCACCCAGACCGGCTTGTCCGCCTCCTTTTCCACTCCGATCGCAGACCGCTGGAGCGCGACTGCCGAACTGTCAGGCACACGGCGCGGCGGCACACCCGATACCGCTCAATTTCTGGCAGCGGTGACATGTAACCCGAGCAAACGACTGGCGATTGATTTCGGCATGGTGAAAGGATTAACCAATGCCACGCCTGACTGGTCGCTTTTTACCGGCGTCGTGCTGCCAATTGCAAGATTGTGGTGATAAATTGCGTTGCAACGCACAAAAACCGTGTCGCTTTTTACAAATATTTCCCGCATCTCGACAAACACCATCTTGCCTGAGTCGTTTTTGATTCGACCCGCTTTGGCTAGAGCGGTTTTCGTATGAGTATGCGGATGATGCGGACTGGTTTGGGGGTGCAATGCAAGGGGGGCGTTCCCTTGCAAGGGAACGCCGTTACGCAGGCGTGCAAGGCAATGCTCCTTCTGTCTGCCTGTCTGCCTGCGAACGATCGCATGCGCTCCAAAGCGGCCCGCAGCGCCCGTACACTCATACGAAAACCGCTCTAATGTTGCATAAACGCTTTTGACACAAATAGGTAATGCGCACTACCCGTAGCTACCTGTAATATTTCCGCATCGCATTATTATTTAGATTCTGCTACTCTTTTATGGCGAATCGGGAATCTGCATACGCGGATGCCGGGTTTATCTTGGCTGCTGTGGTGCCGATCAATTTCTGCACGTCCTGCGTTGCGCCGGTCATTACAGCAACAAGGCTGCCCTGCAAAAATTTGATAGACATCTCCCACCGACGGCATTGATTTTTTAACAAGGAAAAACATGACGCAAGCGACCTCAAGCAATGCTCAAGCATCTGGAGCGCCATCTGCCCACGATATCAGCGGCAATGAATTTCTGGCATTCACGCTCGGCAAGGAAGAATACGGTATCGATATCCTGAAGGTGCAGGAGCTGCGCGGTTACGAAGCAGTCACGCGCATTGCCAATTCCCCTGACTTCATCAAGGGCGTGGTCAATCTGCGCGGCATCATCGTGCCGATCATCGACATGCGCATCAAATTCAATCTGGGCGAGCCGACCTACGACCAATTTACCGTTGTGATCATCTTGAACATCGCCGGCCGCGTGATGGGCATGGTGGTCGACAGCGTGTCGGACGTGATTGCGCTGTCGTCGGACCAGGTAAAACCGGCGCCGGAGATGGGCACCGCACTGAACACCGATTACCTGATTGGTCTGGGCACCATCGATGAACGCATGCTGATCCTGGTCGATATCGACAAGCTGATGTCTGGTGACGAAATGGGACTGATCGAAAAAATTGCGGCTTGATTGACGCGGCCGCCAGCTGTGGCGAGAGAGTCGCAATGCGCTTTCGTGCAATAAAATCAATCGCTATCGAATCGCCTGAACCGGAGGGCGTGCGAGAAGTCACCCGCCATCCAGTTTCAGCGGTAGATAGAGCGTATTGGGACCACGCTTGATCAGTAGCGCAATCGATTTCCCGGCATTGCGCTTCAGTTGCTCTTCGAAATTCGCCACCGTGGTCGTTGGAACGTCGTTCAGCGCGAGAATGATATCGCCGGGCTGGATGCCGGCTCGCGTCGACGCGCCCGTCACATCGCGCACCAGCAAACCGTGATCAAGCTGCAGGCGAGCACGCAACTCCGGCGTCAGTTCGGTCAGCACCATCCCGACGCGATTGACTGCTGGCGCCGCCTGGCCGGTGTCATCCGGCTGTGCGGCCGTGCGCTCCGGCGGCAACTCACCGATCGTCACCTTGACCATGTGCAGCGCACCCTTGCGCCATAGTTCGACAGGCACGACAGTACCAGGCTTGGCAGCGGCAACCAGACGCGACAAATCAGCGGAGGCTTGAATCGGCTTTCCACCGAACGTCCGGATCACATCGCCTGGCAGTATGCCGGCCTTGTCGGCGGGACCGCCCTTTTCCACCGCCGACACCAGTGTGCCGTTCATATCTTTCAAACCGAACGATGCAGCCAGATCGGGGGTGAGCTCCTGCGCCTGCACGCCGATCTTGCCGCGCGTGACCTTGCCCGACTCGCGCAATTGCCTGGCAACATCCATCGCGATATCCATCGGGATCGCAAACGACACGCCCATGTAGCCCCCGGTCTGGCTGTAAATTTGCGAATTGATGCCGATGACTTCGCCGCGCATATTGAACAGCGGTCCGCCTGAATTGCCGGGATTCACCGCGACATCGGATTGGATGAAGGGCACATAGTTTTCCTCGGGAAGGGACCGCCCTTTCGCGCTGACGATGCCGGCGGTCACACTGTTTTCAAACCCGAACGGAGCGCCAATTGCCGCGACCCATTCGCCGACTTCCGTTTTCGCCGGATCGCCGACCCGCACGACCGGCAAATTGCCGGCATCGATTTTAACGACAGCAATATCAGTACGCGGGTCGGAACCGATGACCTTGGCCTTGTATTCTTTCCGGGTAGTCAGTCTGACGGTGACTTCATCGGTATCAGTGACCACATGGGCATTGGTCAAGATATAGCCATCCTGGCTGATGATGAAGCCTGAACCGAGTGAGCGCGCCTGGAATTCCCGAGGGCCGGACGGCGGCATGAAGCGCCGGAAAAATTCATAGAATGGATCGTCCTGCGGAATCAAGGGAGCCTCCGCGCCCTCCTTGATCGTACGGATGGTGCTGATATTGACAACCGCCGGCCCTTGCTGCTTTACCAATGTCACAAAACTGGGCAGCTCGATCGTCGGCACCGACGCAGGCGACTGCGCCGCTTGCGGCGCAGTCTGCGCCTGATTCACCGGCGAGCAGGCAGCCAGCGCCAGCAACAGGATCATGGCCAGGAAGATTTTGCAGCAATGATATTTATGCATGATTTTCCCGCAATCATGGAGCAAGGCGAAACGGGCAAATCTGATTGGGAGGTTAACAATGAAGATGCCGCGCATCTGTATCAATATACGGAAAGATACGCGCAGCTATTTGATACACCACAATCACAACACGCTTATGCAGTATCGGCTGTGATTGGATGAGAAGAGCGACAAGCCATGTAGAAATACTGCTCGAGGCTGAAAGGCGCGATCCTTGCGCTACGCAAGGATCGCATCATGAAATACTGCAACGGCCATGCGGCGCGTTGCATTTACCTGACTTGGCTACTACCAGCCAGTTTCCGATAGAACTTCCAAACTCCCCCCAAGGCCAGCGGAATGACGGCAGCGCCGACGCCAACCAACACGATGGTATTCAGATGGTCGCGAATAATCGGGATATTGCCGAAAAAATAACCGCCTGCGACCAGACTGACCACCCATAACACTGCGCCGGTAATGTTAAAGAATTGAAATTTCGTAAACGTCATGTTGGATACGCCGGCAACAAACGGCGCAAAGGTGCGCACAATCGGGATGAAGCGCGACAGAATAATCGTTTTGCCGCCATGATTCTCGTAGAACGCATGCGTCTTTTTTAACGCCGCCTTGTCCAGCCAGCGGTAATCATGCGTGAAAACTTTATGGCCGATCGCACTGCCGATCCAGTAATTGATGGTATTGCCGGTAATTGCAGCGATGATGAGCAGCGCCATCAGCACCCAGATATTCATTGCGCCCGATGCACAAAATGCACCGCCGATAAAAAGCAGCGTGTCGCCCGGCAAGAACGGCAGCACTACCAGTCCGGTTTCGCAAAACACGATGGCAAACAGCACTACATACACTAGCGTGCCATATTGCGCGATCACGGTTCCGAGATACTTGTCGACATGCAAAATCATGTCGAAGAATTGCATAAAGTCCATATTTATCCTTGGTTTGGGCGCAATCATACACCATCGATACAATAGAAAAATGGCCGGAAGTAAGACGGATGGAATCCTGTTGGGTTCAATCCGCGGCGGAACGAACGGAGGTCTCGGCGTTATAATCGCCCCATGAACGCGCCTCATCGCCCCATACGCCCCATCCAAGCCCTGTCCGACCAGTTGATTTCGCAAATCGCTGCCGGTGAAGTTGTCGAACGCCCCTCAGCGGTGGTCAAGGAATTGCTCGAAAACGCACTTGACGCAGGTGCCACGCAAATTACCGTGCGGCTGGAGCAAGGCGGCGTCAAACGCATCGCCATCATCGACAACGGACGCGGCATCACGCCGGAGCAATTGCCGCTGGCGCTCGCCCGGCATGCGACCTCCAAGATTGCATCGCTAACCGACCTCGAAAACGTGGCGTCTTTGGGCTTTCGCGGCGAAGCGCTCGCGTCGATCGCTTCGGTCGCACAACTGACATTGACTTCGCGTACCGCCGACGGCGCGCATGCGTGGGAAATAAGCGGCACGCCGGGCGCGACGCCGACCCCCTCTTCCGGCGCGCTGGGCACGACGGTCGATGTGCAGGATCTGTATTTCAACACACCCGCGCGACGCAAATTTCTCAAATCCGAACAAACCGAATTCGGCCATTGCGCCGAGGTAGTGCGCCGTATCGCGTTATCGCGACCGGACGTGTCGTTTTCGTTGTCGCATAACGGCAAGACGATCGACCATTGGAACGTGACCGAAATTGCGAAACGCAGCGCGCATATTCTGGGCAATGATTTCGCCGAGGCGCGACTGGCGCTGGAAGAAACGGCCGGACCGTTGCGCCTGCATGGCTTTGTCGGACTGCCGACCGCTTCCAAGGCGCGCGCCGACGCGCAATATTTTTACGTCAACGGCCGCTTCGTGCGCGACAAACTGTTGACGCATGCGGTACGCGCCGCCTATCAGGATGTGCTGCACGGCGACCGCTATCCATCGTATGTCTTGGCGCTCGACCTCGACCCGGCTTTGGTCGATGTCAATGTCCACCCATCGAAAATCGAAGTGCGCTTTCGTGACAGCCGGGCGGTGCATCAGTTCGTGTTCCATGCGGTCAGCCGCGCATTGGCGCAGACTTCCGCCACCGCGTTTGGCACCGTGCCCGCGCCAGTCCCGCCCAGTCCGACTGCCCTGCCCTGGATACGCGAACAACAGCAAACGACCTTCAGCGCCCAGTTCGCCAACGGCGCAGGTGTTGCGCAAACCACCGCGCAGTACGGTGCGCTGTTCAGCGATACCACTAGCGCCGCATCGGAGGCGCGCGATCCGGCGCTACAGAATTTGCACGTCACACTCAATCCGTCGGTACAACTGCTGCCGCAAGATGAATATCCATTGGGTTTCGCGCTGGCGCAACTGCATGGCATTTTCGTCCTCGCGCAAAACAAGAGTGGGCTGGTACTGGTGGATATGCATGCAGCACATGAACGCATCCTGTACGAGCAATTGAAAAATGCATTGGATGCCGATGCGATGCAGGTGCAGCCGATGCTGATCCCGGTCACGTTCTACGCTGACGGCATTGAAGTCGGCACGGTAGAAGAAAACCAGGACACCTTGCGCGCACTGGGTTTCGATATCGCCGTGATGTCGCCGACCACCCTGGCGGTACGCGCGGTGCCGGCGCTGCTGAAAAATGCCGATGCACAGAGCCTGGCGCGCGACGTGCTGCGGGAAGTGCGCGAATTCGGCGGCTCGCGCGTACTGCTGGAACGGCGCAATGAACTGCTCGGCACCCTCGCCTGCCATACCGCCGTGCGCGCCAACCGATCGTTGACGATACCGGAAATGAATGCGCTGCTGCGCCAGATGGAAGCCACCGAGCGCGCCGACCAGTGCAATCACGGACGGCCGACCTGGGTGCAACTGGCGTTGTCCGATCTGGACAAGCTGTTCTTGCGCGGGCAATAAATACCCAGCCCGACGACCATGCACAAGAAACCGCTGGCAGTATCGATCATGGGACCAACCGCGTCAGGCAAGACCGCCGCCGCGCTGGAGATTGCCAGACATATTCCATCCGAAATCATTTCCGTCGATTCGGCGCTCGTCTATCGCGGCATGGACATCGGCACCGCCAAACCTTCCGCCGCAGAACGCGCCGACGTACCGCATCATTTGATCGACATCATCGACCCGATCGACGCGTATTCGGTCATGCAATTTCGACAAGACACCTTGCGTCTGGTTGCGGAAATCGTCGGGCGCGGCAAATTGCCGTTGCTGGTCGGCGGCACCATGCTGTACTTCAAGGCATTAAAAGACGGCCTCGACGTGTTGCCGGCGGCCGATGCCGAACTGCGCGCGCGACTGGATGAAGAAGCCGCCCGCATCGGCTCGCCGGCAATGCATGCCCGACTCGCCACGCTCGACCCGGAAACCGCAGCGCGCCTGCAACCGAACGATGCCCAGCGCATTCAGCGCGCCTTGGAAATTATCGAATTGACCGGCCAGCCGATGTCGCAACTGCTGGCCAAAGCACCGCAACAGGCCTTGCCATTCGACGTGCTGCCGATCGCATTGGAACCGTCCGACCGCAGCGTGCTGCACGCGCGCATTGCGACGCGCTTCGATGCGATGCTGGATGCGACGACCGGCGGATTGATCGCCGAAGTCACCGCGTTGCGGGCACGAGGCGATTTGCATCTCGGATTGCCATCGATGCGCTGCGTCGGCTACCGGCAGGCATGGGAATACCTCGATGGTGAATACGACTATCAAATCTTGCGCGATAAAGGCATCGCCGCGACCAGGCAGCTTGCGAAGCGCCAGTTGACTTGGCTGCGCTCCATGCCGGAGCGTATTGTGGTCGATTGCATCGACGCGGATGCTGCGGCAATCGTGTTGCGCCAAGTGCAAACGACACTTGGTTGAGCTTGCAAACATGGCATATTGACAATGTGTTGACAGGCCAAGCGAGACCCTCCATAATGTCGGGCTTATTGGTGATATAGCTCAGTTGGTTAGAGCACAGCACTCATAATGCTGGGGTCGGTGGTTCAAGTCCACCTATCACCACCAAAAACATCAGAAAACAAAGGGTTAGCGAAACTGCTAACCCTTTTTCTTTTCCGCTTCATTTCTGCTGTGACGCAATTGTGTCATTGAGCAGATCGTCCACGACGCGGGCGTGTGTCGCGAACTGTTCAAGCGCCAGATGCGCATACCGCCGCACCATCCAACCTATGTCAAGGGTCTTGCTCATACCCACCCCATCGGCGAGTAAATCCCGAAAGACGGGCTTTACCAAAATTCCCAAAAAGGGTTTTATAATTCCCATTATGAGTATCATATCAATAGGCCTAGCCGACGCGCTTTTTTCCAAAGTGCAACAACGTGTACTTGGGCTCTTATTCGTCAATGCCAATCGCAGCTTTTACACAAACGAAATTGTGCGCTTTGTCGATTCCGGCGTCGGCGTCGTACAACGTGAATTAGAAAAGCTGGCACAGTCCGGTTTGGTCACGGTCCATAAAATAGGAAACCAGAAGCATTTTCAAGCCAATCCTGATGCACCGATATTTGCTGAGTTGCGCGGCATCATGCTGAAAACAGTTGGCTTGGCCGATATTCTGCGTTTGGCGTTGTTGCCACTCTCCGATAAAATCCAGGCCGCATTCATTTACGGCTCGATCGCCAAAGGCAAAGATACGGCAAAAAGCGACATTGACGTGCTTATCATCGGTAACGGGCTAGCCTACGCTGATATGTACGATGCGTTGAGTGCCAATGAGTCCAGTCTTGGGCGCCCGGTAAATCCCTCGATTTATTCAATGCAGGAATTGCAACGCAAGCTTGCGGAGGATAATACTTTTGTCTCGCGTGTACTGGAACAACCCAAGATTTTTCTGATAGGCTCTGATGATGACCTCCCAAAATCTTGAGAATCTGGTCAAGACCGGCAGTCTGAAATCTGAGCCGGCAAGCCAGAGCGAATTCAACGGTCTGCTACGCTCTGCAAAAGCAAGGCTGACCGATGCCGGAAACGCCAATCTTGCTATTGAAAGCCGCTTCGACCTGGCCTACAACGCATCGCATGCACTGGCGTTGGCGGCACTGCGCTGGCATGGATATCGCTCCGACAATCGCTATATTGTCTTTCAGTGTTTGCAGCATACGTTGGAGATGAAACCTGACGTCTGGCGTGTGCTGGCGCAATGCCATCAACGGCGCAACGTCGCCGAGTATGAAGGTCATCTTGAAGTGAGCGATCAGTTGCTTGCCGAGTTGATCGCCGCCGCCAATCTCTTGCAGAAGAAGGTAGAGGCAATGACCCCGATCAAATCCCCTGCACCCTGATCCTGCATCCGACACTGTGTCGTAATTGTGCCGTGAATTCGTCAAAATACCGAAAATCGCCACGCCATTGACTGGCATCCAGCCGCGAACCGCGCTCGCGTCGACCAGCGGAGTAACGTCATGTCCGTGCCGCGCCAGCGACAGCTATATTTCAAACTCGGCCATATCAACTCACAAATCAAAATCGCACCGCCGCTAATTCAACTCTTCATCTGGAACTGCAACCGCCCAAATCCGCTTGAGGGGTAGCTCGGCTTTGAGTTCATCACCCAGCTTGTCGTAGTTGGCAAACAACGCCTCCAGAAGCTCTTTGCGCCCCCACAGACGCAAGCGGAAAAAGCTGCTGGCGAGTTCTTTTTGCACGTTCGACTTGAAGCCACTCCATGAAACGAACAAGCCTTCGGTCGCATTGAACTTGGACATGGCGCCCAGAAGCTTATCGACCGTGGGGCGATCGATCGGGCTCGATTCGGACTTCACCTCAACGCAGATACGCTGCTGCCCAAACCCCATGGCACCATCCCCGGCCAGAATATCCGCGCCACCGTCCGCGCCTTCCGGGCTGCGCCATGTCGTGTAACCCTGCGCTTGCAGAATCGCTTCGACCAGGCGCGTCAGGTTATGCCCCTTGAAGCGCGCCTCGATCAGACTGGCAATCTGGTCCTGGCCCTGCTCTTCCAGATCTGTAGCTTGAGGCTCGATCAAGTCACTGTCCGTCGCAATCGCGCTGGACTTCGCCCCGATCAAATCGACCATGGACTCTGCTGCCCAAGCCTTGGCCTGCATCTTCTTGAGCCGATCTTCCGCATTGTTGCGCTGGATGCGGCAGATGGTCATGAATGCGCCAAAGCTATGCAACAAGTCCTGGCCGAAATGCGAGCGTGGAATATCTTCGCCGATCCATTTCACCGCACGCCAGTGGTAATAGGGACTGGGCCCAGCGGACGAAAACTGATAATCGCCGACGATTTCACCGATATAGACTGCGGCCTGGGATTTCAGCGGCACCACCACCCAATCGCCCTTTTCCATCGCATGGGCGAATGGCCATACCTGGCTTGTCCAATTCAGAATCGCTTTCGGTTTTTGATTCGGATAGCGCTCGGTCATTGCGACAATCAAATCACCGCGCGCAGACAACGCGGCCAAATCAAGATTCAGGTTATCCCAGGTCACATAGACACGTTTTTCCTGCAAAAACTTTGATTCATATTCGTCGTGTGAGCCGGCACGCACTAGGAGTCTGTCGGACTTTCTCGTAGATATGCACGTCCTCCTTCGATAAAATT
>CBINHE010000025.1:0-47143 GCA_966250375.1 uncultured Oxalobacteraceae bacterium | reverse complement strand
CGCTCGTTTCGCAACGGGAGCCGAACTATATCAAACCCCTCTAAACTTTGGCAAGTAGTTTCAAAGAATGTTTTTTGCAAGGAGCAACCTGCAGAGGGGCCGAGTGCGGATTGTTCTTTGCAACAAGGACAATCTGCACTTGGCACTGAGGCAAAGATGATCGATAGCGCAAGAGGTTGCTATCCCTTGTGATAACTGGTGATGAGTTCCACTTCATCTTTCGCCCCCAGAAATACTGGGACTCGCTGATGCAATTTTTCCGGCTGAATGTCCATAATGCGTTGCGCGCCGTTAGTAGCCGCGCCTCCTGCCTGCTCAACAATAAATGCCATCGGATTAGCTTCATACATCAGTCGCAACTTGCCAGCCTTGCCAGTCTCCCTCTCATCAGCGGGATACATGAAGACGCCGCCTCGATTGAGAATGCGATGCACATCCGCCACCATCGACGCAATCCAGCGCATGTTGAAGTCCTTGCCGCGCGGCCCTGTACGGCCAGCCAGCATCTCATCGATATAACGTTTGACTGGCGGATACCAGTGGCGGCTATTGGATGAATTGATGGAAAATTCTTTAGTTTCAGTTGGAATTTGCATGGCTCGCTGGGTCAATACCCACGCCCCCATTTCACGATCAAGCGTGAAACAGTTCACACCATTGCCGGTTGTCAGGACCAGCACGGTTTGCGGACCATAGACCGCATAGCCGGCGGCAACTTGCTTGCTGCCGGGCTGCAGGAAGTCCTTCTCAGTCGGCGTGGCTATACCCTCCGGCGCCTTCAGCACCGAGAAAATGGTGCCGATCGACACATTTACGTCGATATTGCTGGAGCCGTCGAGCGGATCGAACAGCAGCATGTATTCACCCTTCGGATAGCGATTCGGGATCAGGTGAATGCCTTCCATTTCTTCGGATGCCATCGCGGCCAGATGTCCACCCCACTCGTTGGCTTCGAGCAAGATTTCATTGGACAAAATGTCCAGCTTTTTCTGCACTTCTCCTTGCACATTCTCGCTGTCGGCGCTACCCAAGACCTCGCCTAGCGCACCTTTGCCGACTGCATGGCTAATCGTTTTGCAGGCGCGAGCGACCACTTCGATTAACAGACGCAACTCTGCCGGAATACTGTTATGCAACCGTTGTTCTTCTACCAAATATTGCGTGAGACTGACGCGCTTCATATTGTTCCTTTAGTCAAACCTGTCTGTCGCCGGGCTCGTCAAAACCCAGGCATTGAAAATTTCTGTTTGCATCGAATACGGCTCAAGCCGCAAGCGCTTTGGTGACGACTTCAAGCACATCCCTCGACAACTTAGGCGCGTTGGCGACTTGCCGCAATGCTGCTTTCATTTTTTTCTGCAGTGCCGGCGCGTACTTGCGCCAACGGTCAAGCGTGCGTGCGAGGCGCGCGGCGACTTGGGGGTTGATGGCATTGAGCGCAACCACTTGCTCAGCCCAGAATACATAACCGCTGCCGTCGGCTGCGTGGAACCGGGATGGGTTGCCGTTACAGAAGCTGAATATAAGACTACGTGCCCGATTCGGATTTTTCAGCGTAAAGGCTGGGTGCCTCATCAGCATCCGTACGGCGTTGACGTCGGTCGTGCTCGCCATCGCTTGTAACATGAACCA
This sequence comes from uncultured Oxalobacteraceae bacterium, assembly GCA_966250375.1. GTDB lineage: Bacteria > Pseudomonadota > Gammaproteobacteria > Burkholderiales > Burkholderiaceae_D > CAMLDH01. The sequence continues at coordinate 45,511 of CBINHE010000025.1, read as the reverse complement.
CTTGTCGATCACTAGCGCATCTTGCTCGAAATCCTGATAGAACTTCGCCAGCGCGGCAGCCTTGCCAGGTGCATCGCTATTGGCCAATGCAGTCAACGCAGCCAGCCGATCGGTCATATTGTTTGCCTGATCATATTGCCTCTGTATCAGCATGTGCGAGTCTACATCGTCCAATTCGGCCAAATAGGCCAATGCGACATTTTTGAGCGCACGCTTGCCAGCCGCTGATGCATCAGGACTGTAGGCCCCCGGCGTCTGGTTTGCGTTATAAGCCGCAATCCAATCATCGCGTAGCGGTTGCGCCAGCGACTTGCGCAAACCCTGACGTGCAGCATGAATCGCTTGCGGATCAATAACATCCATTTGTTCCGCCATCATGGTTTCCGAAGGCAGCGTCAATGCCACTTCGCGAAAAGCCGGGTCGAGCGCGCCATCATTCAAAGTCGCCCGGAAAACATCGATCAAGGTAGCATCCCCAATCTCCATATCGACTCGCATACCCGATTTTATGTTGCCGATTAGTCCCAGAAGTCGACGCATCGCAAGGCGCTGCCCCGCCTCCCATCGATTGAACGGATCGCTGTCGTACGCCATCAGGAACGCCAGTTCCGTGTCGGTGTAATCGAACTCAAGCACAACCGGCGCCGAAAAATCGCGCAGTATCGATGGCACCGGCTGTTCGGCAACATTCCAGAAGTGGAAGGTCTGCTGCGGCTCGGTCAACTCGAGAACAAGCGTAGTCGGCGCATCTCCATCTGCGACGATACCATCTAAAAACAGCGGCATATCGCGCCCTGCACTATCAAGCAAACCTATTGCGACCGGGATATGAAAAGGCAGCTTTTTTGGCTGTCCCGCGGTTGCGTGGCATGATTGCGACAAACTGAGCTCAAATGTCTTTTGCGCGGCATCGTAGTGTGCATTCGCGACCACGCGCGGCGTACCGGACTGACTGTACCAGCGCTCGAATTGTGTCAGCTCGCGTCCGTTTGCATCAACCATCGCGGCACGAAAATCGTCGCATTCGACCGCTTGTCCGTCATGCCGTTGGAAGTACAAATCCATCCCTTTTCGGAAGCCGTCGCGGCCGAGCAAGGTTTGATACATGCGAACGACCTCCGAACCTTTTTCATAGATGGTGACGGTGTAGAAATTATTGATTTCCACATAGGAATCCGGTCGCACTGGATGCGCCATCGGACCCGTGTCTTCCGGGAATTGCGCCTGGCGCAGCACGCGCACGTCTTCGATACGCTTTACTGCACGACCACTGGGAGTACTGATCATGTCGGCTGAGAATTCCTGATCGCGGAATACCGTCAATCCCTCCTTCAACGACAGCTGGAACCAGTCGCGGCAGGTCACGCGGTTGCCGGTCCAGTTATGAAAATATTCATGGCCAACAACTGACTCGATATTCGCGTAATCGGTATCGGTCGCAATGCGCGAATTGGCCAGCACGAATTTTGTGTTGAAAATATTGAGGCCCTTGTTTTCCATTGCCCCCATATTGAAATCACCTACCGCCACGATCATGAAGCGATCCAGATCGAGTTCCAAGCCAAAGCGTTTTTCATCCCAGCGAATACTGTTTTTCAGCGACTCCATCGCATGCTGGGTCTTGTCGAGATTGCCGTCCTCCACCCACACTTGCAGCAGCACTTCGCGCCCCGACTTGAGTTTGAATTTCTCTTCCTGGCAAACCAGTTCACCGGCGACCAATGCAAACAGATACGAAGGTTTTTTGAACGGGTCTTCCCATACCGCGTAATGACGGCCGTCGCCCAAGTCACCTTCTTCGATCAAATTGCCATTTGACAGCAGTACTGGATATTTCTTTTTGTCCGCGCGCAGCATCACCGTATATTTCGCCATCACATCTGGGCGGTCCGGGAAATATGTGATTTTCCGGAACCCTTCTGCCTCGCACTGAGTGAAAAAATTGCCATTTGACACATATAATCCCATTAGCGACGTATTCTTGTCAGGGTGGGTAATGGTTTCGATCTCGAGTGTCACGTTGTCCGGCGCATTTAGAATCTGCAGGCGGCCTTTTTCCAGCTTGTAGGTGCGTTTTGTCAGCGCCTTGCCGTTCATCCGCAGCTGAACCAGCTGCAACTCTTCGCCGAATAGCACCAGCGTCTTGTCCTTGCCTTCGGGATTGCGCTTCAGCGTCAAACGAGTGGCAACTCGCGTCGCCACCGGATCAAGATCGAAACCTATTTCGACCGTGTCGACCAAAAAGCTGGGCGGGGTATAGTTTTTGCGGTAAATCGCTTGCGGAGTGTCGGTGCGCATAGAGGGAAATTTAAAATGCCTGAGAAAATGAAGCAGAATCCCATTTTACCAATCAACGGAGCCTTACATGAAACGCACTTCCGCATCCTTGCTGATTGCTGCCGCATTTGCATTGACATCGTGCACAGAGGAACAGCAAAACAAAATTAGCCGCACAGTACAAAACTGGACCGGCACCAATGGCGTGCTGGAGTTTTATGCCGGCGACAAGCTGATGCGCCGCTTCATCCGTATCGACAAAATTTCCACTGCACTCGGGACCGACGACCATCAGCCGCGGTCCTATCGCTACGGGTATGGGATCCTCGACGAGAATTTCAACATGGCGGTCGACACTGGCGAGAAAAAAGTGTATTTCGAAATCAGCGATTACGGCTCGAACTATATCTTTTTTGAAAATCCAAGGTGAAGTACTTGCTTGCTGCTGCGGCTACAAAATGTAACGAAAAAATCCTGCGCTGCGCCTATGATGAACATCCTTTCATCGGGAGAATGTAATGAGACTCTGGATGCTGGTTTCTCTTATTGCCTTGAGCACGCTGTTCGCTGGTTGCGCTGGTCCGACCATACGAAGCAATGTGACGGTATTTCAGGATTGGCCAACCGATGTGCAGGGCCAGCCATTCGTATTCGAACGCAGCCGGGATCAGAACAACGATCTGGAGTATCGTGCATATGAAAATCTGGTGCGTACCGAGTTGCAGCGCCTCGGCTTTGCGGAAGCAACTGCCGCACAATCACCGGCGCTGAAGGTGACCATACGTTACAGCATCCAGGGGCGCGATGTCCGCGTAGTCCAACCTGTGATCGTCGATCCGTTCTGGTATGGCGCGTATCCCTTCTATTATCCAAGATGGGATGGCTATTATGGCCCTTTGTACGGTCCGTCCTGGTATAGCCCACCGATGACGGAGTATCGCGACGAAAGCTATACGCTATATAAGCGCCAATTGCGGGTGCTCCTTTCCCGTGTATCGGATTCGAAAAAACTATATGACGTCACGGTTGACAGTGAGGGGCGCAACGGGTCACTCGCGGCTGTCATGCCCTACATGGTGCGCAGCGCTTTTGATGGCTTTCCGGCTCGGAACGGCGAGACCCGCCGTATCGAATTGAAAATGAAAGATTGAATGCAAGCGACTTCTTCGCCGTCCAAGAGTGCATTACTCGGCGACGCATTAGCGGCGTAATCACCGCAGTCTGATTGCGAAAACTCTGTGCCAGTTCATTGACTACCAGCAAGAGCGGGCTCTGGTCTTGCCCGTTCATCAAATCGTCGTAAGTAATTCGGTTGGATTTTCATCCACCACGGCCATTGTTCCTTGCCGCGTGTGCTCCTTGCGCTGACGCAGAACCATCACGAATAGAACGCTTCCGATCCCAAGGTGATTGCCACAATCAGCATCACGGCAAGAAACAGCACGATCAACAAACGGCCGAATTTTGGCGTATCGTCTGTCCCCATCGGCGGCTCCTCCGGGTGATTCATGGGATTGTCTACCGGATCTTGCTCATTCATATCAGGGCCTCAAGGAATCAGGATGGTTGAGCCGGTCGTCTTGCGCGACTCCAAGTCAATATGCGCTTGCGCCACATCTTTCAGCGCATAACGCTGATTGATGTCGATCTTGATTTTCCCGTTTTCAACCATGCCGAACAGTTCTGATGCCATCACTTCCAAGTCGTCGCGTTCGGCAGTGTAAGTAAATAGCGTCGGGCGGGTAATGAAGAGCGAGCCGCGCGAAGCAAGTTCATTCAATGTAAACGGTGGCACCGGTCCGGAAGCGCTGCCGTAACTTACCATCATACCGAGCGGCGCCAGGCAGTCGAGCGAACCGGCAAACGTATCCTTGCCGATCGAGTCATACACCACTGGCACGCCTTTTCCGCCCGTCAATTCCTTGACACGTTCGACAAAATTCTCTTTGTTGTAGTTGATGGTATAAGTACAACCATGCGCCTTGGCCAATGCCGCCTTGTCATCGGAACCGACCGTGCCGATGACAGTCACGCCCAGCGCTTTTGCCCACTGGCAGGCGATCAAACCGACGCCGCCCGCAGCCGCATGAAACAGGATGGTTTCACCGCCGCGCAGCGGAAAAGTGCGCCGAAACAGGTATTGCACCGTCAACCCTTGCAACATCATCGCGGCAGCAGTATCGAAATCGATCGAGTCCGGCAGCTTCACTAGGATCGCGGCTGGCATCACGCGTACTTCCGAGTAGGCGCCGGTCGGCCGTCCTGCATACGCAACGCGGTCGCCCGGCTTGATATGTGAAACACCCTCCCCTACCGCCTCGACCACACCCGCGCCTTCCATACCCAAACCGGCCGGCAGCGGTTGCGGATAAGTACCATTGCGAAAATACACATCGATGTAATTCAGTCCGCATGCAGCGTGGCGCATGCGCGCTTCTCCGGGGCCGGGATCGCCGACGTCCACATCAACATAGTCCATTACTTCAGGGCCGCCGGTTTTGAATACTCTGATTGCTTTAGGCATAGGGGTTTCTTGATCAAGACTGCGAATGGGAATGCGAATGACGAGGCGACTGGAGTTGCGACAACACCAGCCGCGCAGTCGAGATATTGGTTGCGCATACGACGTTATGCACATCGCATGCCCGCACTAATGCATTGATGTCGGGCTCATGCGGCTGCGGCGTCATGGGATCGCGCAAGAAGACGACGCAATCGATCTTGCCCTCCACCAGTTCCGCGCTGATTTGCAAATCGCCGCCGAAAGGGCCGGACAATTTGCGCTCGATCGTGAGTCCAACCTCTTCCGCCAAGCGCTTGCCAGTGGTGCCAGTTGCCGTCAGGATGCATTGACGCAGGAAATCAGCATATTCGGCCGCCAATTCGACCATGTCGTCTTTTTTCTTGTCGTGGGCAATTAGTGCGATACGTTTTTTCACCGTGTCTCCGTGTACGCATTGTTAACAAAGAGGAAATTGACTGATTTTAAAACGGTCCTGAATAAATGGTCGTATCAAGTCGAGTGTTATCGGATGCTGCGCCAAATCCATTGAAACACCCTATGTCTTTTTCTTGGACAGCAAATAAATGCCAGCCAATACCAACGCAGTGCCTGCCAATTGAATGCCGGTAATCGGCTCCCTCAAGATAACGGCACCTAAAAACAACGTAGAAACCGGACCGATCATGCCGGCCTGGGATGTGGTTGACGCACCGATACGCGCCACTGCGATCATGGTCAGAAACACCGGCAATACCGTACATAGAACCGCATTAATTAGCGACAAACCGTAAACCGCGCTTGGCTGCACCAACATTGAAGCTGGGTGCAACGCAAAGAACTGCAAGATACATGCGGCGCTCGACACACACATCGCATATGCCACCAAGCGCAATGCACCGACACGCTGGACCAATTCACCGGAGAGCAATAAATAGAGTGCGTAGGACAGCGCGCTCGCCAACACGAAGGTGCCGCCCAGCGCAATATTGGCGCCGCCCAGTTTCGCGTCGTGAATGAATACCAGCACTGTGCCCAGATACGCAGTGCCGAGTGCCATCCATTCCAGAGCACCGATTTTCTTCTTCAAAAAAAAGACCGAAATCAACAGCACGAAAGACGGCGTCAGAAACAGGATCAGACGTTCCAGCCCCGCGGAAATGTATTGCAATCCCAGAAAGTCGAGAAAACTGGACAAGTAGTAGCCAATCAAGCCCAGTACCACGATGCGACTCCGATCTCCACCACGCAAGGGCGCTTCTGTTTTCGCTTTCCATAGTGCAATTGCTGCGAAAAACGGCAGAGAAAACAGCATGCGAAATGCAATCAATGTGACTGCATCAACCTGATAACGATAGATTAATTTGGCAACAATGGCTTTGGTAGAGAACAGAACGGCACCGGAAATTGCGATCGCCAAGCCAGCCAGGAAGGTTTGTCGCGCGGTACGAGTCAGTGTAGTAGCAGTCATCCCCAGATTGTAAAGGGGGAGCGGGTTACTTGTTGTTAATAGCGGTCAACAGATTCAATGAACATCCTTATTGACGGCACCAGCCCGGCCGCTTCGCCTTGTCCCTCGGAAGCAGATTTTGCATGCCTATAGCACATCTTGGCGGTTTTTGAGAGAGGTGCATATGGTAAAATCGCGGCTTGTTTCAGGGACGCCCAAATCGTGATTGCGCCAATTCCGAGCACCCTACCGGCATACCCTCACCAATTTACCTCTAGGAAAGAGTCGCCATGGCTGGACATAGCAAATGGGCCAACATCAAACATAAAAAAGCGGCAACCGATGCCAAGCGCGGCAAGATCTGGACCCGTTTGATCAAGGAAATCACGGTCGGTGCACGTTTGGGCGGCGGCGATATCGCCACCAACCCACGCCTGCGCCTGGCGGTGGAAAAAGCTGCCGATGCCAATATGCCGAAGGACAACGTTGCGCGCGCGATCCAGCGCGGTACCGGCGGACTCGACGGCGCCAACTATGAAGAAATTCGCTACGAAGGGTATGGCATCAACGGCGCTGCAATCATTGTCGACTGCATGACTGACAATCGGGTGCGCACCGTCGCAGAAGTGCGCCATGCGTTTTCAAAATTTGGCGGCAACATGGGCACCGAGGGTTCGGTTGCCTTCCTGTTTACGCATTGCGGTCAGATGTTTTTTGCGCCGGGCACCAATGAAGATGCACTGATGGAAGCGGCGCTGGACGCCGGCGCCGAAGACGTAGCGACGGACGATGAAGGCGGCATTGAAGTCATTTGCCCGCCGCATGACCTTTCCTCGATCAAGGAAAAGCTGGAAAAAGCCGGATTCAAGGCAGAAGTGGCTGAAGTCACGATGAAGCCGTCCACAGAGACCGTCTTTACCGGTGATGATGCAGTCAAAATGCAAAAATTGCTCGATGCGTTGGAAAACTTGGACGACGTGCAAGAAGTCTATACCAACGCCGTTATTGATGCGTAATTTGGCACATTACACGCCGATTCGAAATCCTATTCAAGCAACCGTTTTTTATTCATCCTCATGAAAATTTTGGTAGTCGGTTCAGGCGGCCGTGAACATGCCCTGGCTTGGAAGCTCGCGCAATCCGAACGGATTCAAATGGTTTATGTAGCGCCAGGCAACGGCGGCACAGCGCTGGACGTGCGACTGGAAAATGTACCGATCACCGACCCGCTCTGGCTAGCGCAATTTGCCCAAAAAGAAAATATCGCGTTGACTGTGGTTGGTCCGGAAACGCCATTGGCCGCCGGCATCGTCAATATTTTCCGCAATCAGGGATTGAAGATTTTCGGCCCGACCAAAGAAGCGGCGCAACTGGAAAGTTCGAAGGATTTCGCGAAGGCATTCATGCAACGCCACGGCATTCCGACTGCGGAATACCAGACGTTTTCCAATGCCGCCGAGGCGCACGATTACGTCAGCCGCAAAGGCGCGCCGATTGTGATCAAAGCCGACGGTCTGGCAGCCGGAAAGGGTGTCGTCGTTGCAATGAACTTGAATGAAGCGCATGCCGCGATCGACATGATGCTATCGAATAACCGACTGGGCGATGCCGGCGCGCGCGTTGTCATCGAAGAATTTCTGTCCGGCGAAGAAGCCAGCTTCATCGTCATGGTGGACGGCAAAAATATCCTGCCGCTGGCCACCAGCCAAGATCACAAGCGCCTGCAGGATAACGATGAAGGCCCGAATACCGGCGGCATGGGTGCATACTCGCCGGCACCAATTGTCACGCCGGCACTGCATGCGAAGGTGATGCGAGAGATTATCGTGCCAACCGTGCAGGGGATGGCCAAGGACGGCATCCCGTTTACCGGCTTCCTGTATGCAGGGCTGATGATCGACGGCGAAGGCAAGGCAAAAACGCTGGAATTCAATTGCCGCATGGGCGACCCGGAAACGCAGCCGATCATGGCGCGCCTGAAAACCGACCTTGTGAACGTGGTGGAACATGCAGTCAACGGCACGTTGAATGAAGTCGAACTGGAATGGGATCGCCGCATCGCCTTGGGCGTCGTGATGGCGGCGGCTGGCTATCCAGATGCGCCGCGCAAAGGCGATGTGATTTCCGGCATTCCGCAGGAGACTGAAAATCAGGTCACTTTCCACGCCGGCACGACCTTGAATGGCAATACACCAACCACTTCCGGCGGTCGCGTGTTATGCGTGGTCGGTTTGGGCGACAGTGTGAAAATGGCGCAGAAAGAAGCCTATCAAGCGATCGACCAGATTCATTTTGACGGCATGCAATTCCGCCGCGATATTGGTTGGCGCGCGCTGAAGCGACCTACCTGATACGGTCGCATAGTAGTTGTATCGTCACTGTTCTGTCACATCAAGGCGCAGCAGGGTACAATCCCGGCTGTGCCTTTTTGCTTATAACCCGTGACTTCATCCGCATCCTCCCCATCCGCCGTCAAAACCTATTTGCTTGATCTGCAGGCACGCATTGTTGCAGCGCTTGAAGAAGTTGATGGCAAATTGTTTGGTCACGATGCATGGGAGCGGCCAGAAGGCGGTGGCGGCATTTCGCGCATTATCGAAAACGGCAATGTGTTCGAGCGTGGCGGTGTCGGTTTTTCGCATGTGACCGGTAAAAATTTACCGCCGTCGGCAGCCGCCAATCGGCCGGAAATTGCCGGTCGCGGGTGGGAGGCGATGGGCGTTTCGCTGGTACTGCACCCGTGCAATCCGTATGTGCCGACCGTGCACATGAACGTGCGTTTTTTTACCGCCATTGAAGAAGGCAAGGAGCCAGTCTGGTGGTTTGGCGGCGGCATGGATTTGACGCCGTATTACGGGTTTGAGGAAGATGCGAGGCATTTTCACCAGACCTGCCGCGATGCATTGGCGCCATTCGGTGACGGTTTGCATCCACGCTTCAAGAAATGGTGCGACGAGTATTTTTATCTGAAGCATCGCAAGGAACCACGCGGCGTCGGCGGCATCTTTTTCGATGACTTCAACGAATCAGGGTTCGAGCAAAGCTTTGCCATGATGCAAAGCGTCGGCAACCATTTCATCGACGCCTATGCGCCGCTTTTAAAGCGTCGCAAAGAATTGGCGTATGGCGAACGTGAGCGCGATTTCCAAGCATATCGGCGCGGCCGGTATGTGGAATTCAACCTGGTATTCGACCGCGGCACCTTGTTTGGCCTCCAGTCGGGCGGGCGCACTGAATCGATCCTGATGTCCTTGCCCCCGGTCGTTAAATGGCGCTATGACTGGATGCCAGAAGCGGGTAGCGCGGAAGCAAAACTGTATACGGATTTCCTGGTACACAAGGATTGGGTGTAGCGTGCCCCATCGCTGTATTGCCCTTCTCGGAGGGAGTTTTGACCCGATTCACAATGGTCATGTCGCCCTCGCGGAATTTTTTATCAAACTGCTGGGGCCGGATGAATTGCGTGTCATCCCGGCCGGAAATCCATGGCAGAAAAATGGTTTGGAAGCATCCGCTGAAGACCGGATGAAAATGGTCAAGCTCGCTTTTGCCGGCCAGGCATTCCCGGTTTTCATTGACCGTCAGGAAATCGAGCGCAACACTGCGACCTATACGATCGATACCCTGCGTGCATTGCGCGCAGAAGTGGGCCCGGATGCGTCCCTCGTGTTTCTGATCGGCGCCGATCAGTTACGGCAGTTGCATACATGGCAAGAATGGCAGCGCCTTTTTGATTATGCGCATATCTGCGCCGCGTCCCGGCCGGGATTCGCGATCGATGCGGCGCACATACCAGAAACGGTCGCCAGAGAATTTTCACGCCGTGCCGGCACGCTGGCGCAGATTCACAATACGTCCCAAGGTTCAAGTTATCTGGCGTCAGGTTTGGCGGTAGATATTTCAGCCACGGAAATTCGAGCGTCACTCCAACGCGGCGATCGGCTTGACCTGCTGATCCCGGCCACGGTGCTAGACTACATAAAACAACATCATCTCTATCAAAGCTAATCAATGGACATCAAAAAATTGCAAGCCCTCGTCGTCGACGCACTCGAAGACGTCAAAGCGCAAGACATCCAGCTCTACGACACCACCCATCTGACCAGTCTGTTCGACCGCATCGCCATTGCATCCGGCACCTCGAATCGTCAGACCAAGGCCCTGGCCGCATCGGTACGTGACAAGGTCAAGGAAAACGGCGGCAACATCGTCAGCATCGAAGGCGAAGACACCGGCGAATGGGTGCTGGTCGACTTGGGCGACATGATCGTGCATATCATGCAACCTGCGATCCGAGCCTACTATCGCCTGGAAGAAATCTGGGGCGAAAAAGAAGTCAAATTCGGCGCCGCAAAACGCGTCTCCAAACGCACCGCTTCCGAACCGATGGATGAGGAACCTGCACCGAAAAAGGCTGGACGCCATTTGGCTGCGAGCCAGGCAAGCAACGACGACACGCCGAAAAAGACTGTAGCACGCAAGACTACCGGCAGCACCGCCGCCAAGAAGCCAGCGTCCAAGACTGCCAAAACACCGGTCGGCAAAACTGTCAAAGTAGCCGCCACCAAAACCGCAGCAGCCTATAAAAAAGCGCCCGCCAAACGCGCGCCGGCGAAAAAATCCGCAGCCTGATAGCACGTCATCCTAGATTATGCAGCTCATCATCGCTGCGGTCGGCAACAAGATGCCCGCCTGGATCGAGAGCGGGTTTGCCGAATATGCCAAGCGCATGCCGCCCGAGTGCCGCATCCAGCTCAAAGAAATCAAACCGGTCGAGCGTTCCGGCAGTAAAACCGCCGAAACCGTGATGGCGCTGGAGCGCGGCAAAATCGAAGGAACAATACCAAAGGGCGCGCGCATCATCGCGCTGGACGAACACGGCAAAGACATTACAACAATACAATTGTCGCAGCTTCTAACGCAGTGGCAACAAGACGGCCGAGATGTTACATTCGTGATAGGCGGCGCAGACGGCCTGGATGCAGGATTCAAGGCAAAGGCGGACATGTTGATCCGCATTTCCAGTTTGACGCTGCCGCATGGCATGGTGCGCGTACTACTCGCCGAACAGTTGTACCGCGCGTGGTCGATTACGCAGAACCATCCTTATCACAGGGTATGAAGCACCGGATATGAAGTCTCAATGAAACCGACTGACCAGAAAATTTATCTTGCATCAAAAAGCCCGCGAAGGCGCGAGCTGCTACGCCAGATCGGCGTCGAATTCGAATTGCTGCTATTGCGCGATCAAACGCCGCGCGGACCGGAAGTGAGCGAAATAGTGCTGCCCGGCGAGCCAGCCATCGACTACGTTACGCGCGTCACGCGCGAAAAAGCAGCATTCGCGCAGCAAACCATGTTTTGGCGAAAGCTACCGATTCGGGTCATTCTGTCCGCCGATACTACAGTCGTGCTCGACGAAACGATTTTAGGCAAACCAGCCAACCCGGCGGAAGCGACAGCGATGCTGCAATCGCTGTCCGGACGTACGCATCAGGTGCTGACCAGCGTCGCTGTGCAGCATGATGAAAACATCTGGCAGACCACGCAAAGTTCGGACGTGACCTTCGGTACCTTGTCAGAGGATCTGATCCAAACCTATTGCGCGACATCGGAACCGTATGACAAGGCAGGCGGCTATGCGATCCAGGGTATGGCCGCCAGGTTCGTCGAGCAAATTGCCGGCAGCTATTCCGGCATCATGGGTTTGCCGCTTTTCGAGACCGCGAAACTCCTACAACAAGCTGGCCTGCTCCCATGACCGAAGATGTCCTGATCAATATCACCCCGCAAGAAACCCGCGTCGCATTGATTTTGCAAGGGGCAGTTCAGGAACTCCATATCGAACGCACGCTATCGCGCGGCATGGCCGGCAATGTATATCTGGGCAAGGTGGTGCGGGTGCTGCCCGGCATGCAATCTGCCTTCATCGACATCGGTCTGGAACGCGCCGCATTTTTGCATGTCGCCGATATCTGGGAAGCGCGCCCTCACGACGGCCATGCCGCAACACCGACACCGATCGAGCGCTTGTTGTACGATGGTCAAGCGATCACGGTACAGGTAATCAAGGACCCGATTGGCACCAAAGGCGCGCGCCTATCGACGCAAATTTCCATCGCGGGCCGCATGCTGGTATATCTGCCGCAGGATTCGCACATCGGCATTTCGCAACGCATCGAAAACGAAGCGGACCGCGAACTGCTGAAAGGGAAAGTCCAGCGCCTTCTAAAGCCCGAAGAAAAAGGCGGTTTCATCATCCGCACCATGGCGGAAGATGCATCCGACGTCGATCTGGAAACGGACGTCGAATATTTGCGCAAGACCTGGGCGTCGATCATGCAACTGGCCAAGACCAAACCGGCGCCGTCGCTGCTGTACCAGGATCTGAGTCTGGCGCAACGGGTGCTGCGTGATTTTGTGCATGACGAGACCTTGAGCATCCAGGTCGATTCGCGCGAAAATTTCGTCAAACTGCAGGAATTCGGCGCAACCTACACGCCGTCGGTATTATCGAAACTGATGCACTATACCGGCGAGCGCCCGCTGTTCGACCTGTATGGGGTCGAAGACGAAATCCAGCGCGCATTGGGGCGGCGTGTCGATCTGAAGTCGGGTGGTTACCTGATCGTCGATCAAACCGAGGCGATGACCACCATCGACGTCAACACCGGCAGCTACGTCAACGGCCGCAATTTCGACGACACGATTTTCAAGACCAATCTGGAAGCCGCGCACGCGATCGCGCGCCAACTACGATTGCGCAATCTGGGCGGCATCATCATTCTCGACTTCATCGACATGGAGAATGCCGAGCACAAGAGTGCGGTGCTGTCCGAGCTGAACAAGGCACTGGCACGAGACCGCACCAAGATTTCGGTGTCGGGGTTTTCTGCACTCGGTCTGGTGGAAATGACACGCAAGCGCACGCGCGAATCGCTTGCGCATATCCTGTGCGAACCGTGTCCCGCATGCGGCGGCAAAGGGCAAGTCAAAACAGCACGCACCGTCTGTTACGAAATCCTGCGCGAACTACTGCGTGAAGCGAAGCAGTTCAATCCGCGCGAATTCCGTATCCTTGCATCACAGGTGGTAGTGGATATGTTCCTGGAAGAAGAGTCGCAACATCTGGCGATGCTGGGCGACTTTGTCGGCAAACCGATTTCGCTGCAGGTCGAGAGTATCTATCATCAGGAGCAGTACGACATCATCCTGATGTAAAAAATTTGTCCTTGTTTTTTCAAATAGTTATATGAAAATACGTCAGGAATTTTGCCTTTAGCGAAGAAGACGGCCTCAAAAAACTGCTTCTGAACGCCCCCCTGGGACGCCCTTAGGATATTTCCCCCTCTGCAGCGTGCTCAAATCGTGGAACTGGCCTGCATGGAGCTGATCGCAAGAGGCCTCCACATCACTCACTGGACTAGCAAAGACTTGGCGTGCGAGGCGGTATCGAGTGGGATCATCGAGTCCATCAGTGCCAGATTGAACAACGAGAGTTCGAGTACGTCCGCCATGGCACCGTCAACCTGCTCATGTTTTTGATCGTTCACAGCGGACAAATGAAAACCGTTTGCCTTGATGCGAAGAGCGCCAAAAATTACGTCATTCACCTTGAGCACTTTCGAAAAAGGCATCACCGATTGCACTCGGTGTACTTGATCCATGACGAAGATCCGAACCATACCGCGGGCTAGACTCAAGACTACCTCAGAGATAATCGCGCCTATTAGCGTTCTCGGTTCACTCCAGCCCATACTTCATGGCTAAACCAAGCAGAAGTGCTCAATGAAGCCTTCAGCTATCGCTAGCTTCACCGTGGATCATGGATCAGTCGCGATCAGTTCATGTCGCATGTCGAGTCCGCTCAAATTGAATACCATCGACTTTATCCCCCCCCCCTTTTGAGTGGACCAACCAGAAAATGCGAAGATGGTTCGTAAAACATAAAAACTAATTTCTTGCATTAATGCGTAGCACACCCACTAGCGCGACAGAACAAAACCGGATATCTATGAGATGCTTCAGCCTCTAGCATCGCCGGTTTTTTAATTTTTAAATCCTGTGAAAACCTATGGATCTGCATCAGTTACGCGCGTTTATTGAAGTTGCCAAAGAGGGAAATCTGACCCGGGCCTCCAATTTGCTGTGCCTTAGCCAACCTGCCATCAGCACCAAAATCAAGGCACTTGAAGAAGAAATTGGAGTGAAGTTGTTTGAGCGCACGCCGCAAGGCATGAAATTAACGCATCATGGCGAGATTTTGCGCGAAGAAGCCAACCGCACGATTGCTGCGGCGAATTCATTCATTTTTCGCGCCAAGACAGTCGGCACCGAAATCTCCGGGCAAATCCGGATCGGGACCATCGGCGAACCCATTGCACTCCAGTTCGGCGAGTTTCTGTCCAGCATGCTAGTGACCTGCCCGAATGTCACCGTTTCAATCAGCCAAGGGATTTCCGGCATTATTATCGACCGCGTGCTGTCGCGCGAGATTGATGCCGGCTTCGTCATCGGCCTTCCCACTGAATCCAGGATCAATACCATCGAATTAGCACCAGTGAAGTTTCTGATTGCTGGTCCGATCGCTTGGAAAGAAGAACTTAGCTCAGCAAACTGGGAACGCCTGGCCCAATTTCCCTGGGTGGGGACACCGCCAAAGTGTTCATTCAATGCCATCGCCAAGAGCTTGTTTGCGCGCAACGGCATCAACCCCAAGCAGGTCGCCGAGGCGGATCAGGATCATATGTTGAAAAGCCTGGTGATACGCGGGTTTGGCCTATCCATTTTGCGAGAAGACCAAGCGCTGGCAGCAGCGGCAGCCGGCGAGGTATTCATCTGGCCGCACGACTTCGCCGAGAGTGTGCTGTGCTTCATTCAGCGAGATGACAGTACACAGTATCCGGTTAACTTGATGATCGCCGATGTACTTGGGAATATCTGGCGTACCGTGCCTGTACCGTAAGAACGGATCGTTCGACAGACGAGGCCGGAAGCAGTGTATTTTTCCGAGCTCCGCCTAATTCCGATTCACGTTGCAAACAGCGTCATGCTTACGCTACCTGCAAGAAACCCGATCCGCTTCCGTTCAACATGAAATCAAGTTCATTCCATTGCACCTTGCCGGATAGGTTGTACGAAATCCCCGACACCACGCTGATGCGGTGGGCTGGATCTCGGCATTTTCAAGAACCTGGCGCGCGATTGCGATCGCCTTGCCATCATCGTCGCGACCGGATCTTCGATGCGAACACTGTAATGGTTAAATTTAAAAACTGGTTTTGCAATAGACAAAATAAGCAGGATGGGCCGTCGAATACGTTCTTTGTCATGCATTCATCCGTGCAACTTCAACTGCGTATGGCTCGCGTTACGGTTCTCAAATTCACTGCCGGCGTGACGGCAACCATCATCTGGCGACGCATGTAGAGATTATTCAGAATCAATGCGGCACCGGTCATGCCTGCCCCCACCAACTGCGCCTCGGTTGGGATAATTCCCTGCAGTGCAGAGATGACGAAGGCGGTAATCGGCACCACATCCATGAACAGAACGCCGTTGGTCGAGGTCAGAATCTTGTTGCCGAAGTTCCAGCACAACACACCGACGAAACCAGCGATGAAGGCCATGTACAGGACGTGAGGAATGACGAATACGAAATCGCTAACGGATGGCACCGGGATTACCTGCGTCGAGTACAGCACGGCGTTGAGCGTGAGTACGCTGGTCATCCCGAGTGTGGTCGTGACGGCGGTGTACTTGTACGGCGACCATTTCGGAAAGAACGACGCGCCCACAGTATAGATAACCCAGCACAGTACACCCAGAATAATCAGGGCGTTGGCGCCGTAATTTTGCGGATTCTGAATCAATCTCCCGATATCGCCTTTTGTGATGACGGTAACCACACTGTAGAACGACACAATGATGAACAGAATGGAATAGGCCGGCGGCACGACTTTTTTGATAACCCAGTTGACCAGGATGCCCAGCATCGGCATCGTCGCCATCATGATCGATGCGATTAATGCGCCGCTTTGTCCAGCCAATTTTTGGCCGAGGAAAACCAGAAAACCGAATCCGACGAAGCCGGCCGAGCCCAGTCCCCATGCGAGGAAAGCACGCTCGCCTTTAAGACTCAGCCCCGCCCATCCTTCCTTGGCAAACAGCATGATCACAAACGCGATCCCGGCAATGCCGTAGCGCATAGTTGTGAAGGTAAAAGGATCCATCCGAGTCAACGCACTCGTCATTACGGGGAACATGCCACCCCAGGATAAGGTAGCAATGAGGCAAAACAGGACGCCTCTGGTGTAGTTGGTATTCATATCGATTTTCCTTGCGAATTGGTGTTGGACAACAAACAGTGCGATCTCATAAAGGTGATCTTTACGGTCTCACTGACACAGTGTGGGCAGCGATTGAGTGAAAGATTATTCTTATCGGATTGGCATTTCCAATCGTATTTTTGGAAGGAGGCATTGAAAAAGCGGAAGGCGTTTCGCCGAAGCGCGGGCGCGCTGTGCGGGCCATGCGTGTTATGCGGCCGGTCCACGCTGCTTGATACGGCGCGCAATGTTGCGGGAGACCGTGAAGTAGACTGCCATTTTTGAAAAGCGAGCAAACGGCCATGCTGAATATCAAAGGGATGCGATTTCCGATCGACGTAATTCTGGTCTGCATTCGCTGGTACGCAGCGAATCTATTGAGTTACCGGCATCTCGAGGAGATGAAGATTACACACTCGCGAAGTCAACATCGTGTGCGCACAAAAAATCACGCTGATAAAGTGTACTGACGGTAGCGTAAAATTCATGCCGCAGTTCCAGAACAAGAAAGTGTGACAGGAAAGCAATCCCAATTAAGGAAACGAACGGTAAGTATGAATGCATTGCCAAAATTCGATGGCGCAAAAGTATTAGTGGTCGGTGATGTGATGCTGGATCGTTACTGGTTTGGCGACGTCAACCGCATCTCGCCGGAAGCGCCGGTGCCGGTGCTCCGTGTCACCCACATAGACGAACGCCCCGGTGGTGCCGCCAACGTGGCGCGCAATATCGGGGCGCTCGGTGCGCAAGCAACACTGCTATCAGTGGTCGGTGCGGATGATGGGGGAGCAACTCTGGAAAAACTGCTCAATGAGCACGATAATCTCACCGCGCGGTTGCATCGCGATAGCAGCATTTCCACCATTATCAAATTGCGCGCGGTCTCGCGACATCAGCAGTTGCTGCGCATTGATTTCGAGACAGCGCCCAGCCACGAAGTGTTGTATGCCGTCCTGGCGGATTTCCGCGCACGCTTGCCGTTGGCTGACGTGGTGATTTTGTCCGACTACGGCAAGGGCGGATTGACGCACATTGCCGAAATGATTGAACTTGCGCGCGCAGCGGGCAAACTGGTTCTGGTCGATCCCAAGGGAGACGATTACAGACGCTATCGTGGCGCAACCCTGCTGACGCCAAATCTCAATGAATTTCGCGAAGTGGCAGGCAGTTGGAAGAATGAAGAAGAACTTGCGGAGAAAGCAGAAAAACTTCGCAAGGAGCTGGACCTCGACGCTTTGCTAGTCACGCGCAGCGAAGATGGCATGAGCTTGTATCGCGGCCATGAAGTGCTGCATGAGCCAACCTGCACACGCGAAGTGTTCGACGTCAGCGGCGCAGGTGATACCGTCATTGCCACGCTGGCGGTGATGCTGGCAAGCGGAACGGATTTGCACGACGCCATGCGTATTGCCAATCGCGCCGCAGGCATTGTGGTGGGAAAACTGGGTACAGCGTCAGTCAGTCGCGAAGAAATCATACGGGACATGGCATTAACGGCAGAAGGATTCAAGGCTTGATCGATCGGTGCCTTAACCTTCCTCTTTCCTTTTCCTATTGATCGTTCACCGCACAAACGGAGAGAAATAAAATGTTTTACATCGTCACCGGCGCTGCCGGATTTATTGGTTCAAATCTGGTCAAGGCACTCAACGAACGCGGCGAGAACAATATCATCGCTGTGGACAATCTCAAAAAAGCCGACAAGTTCAAAAATCTGGTGGATTGTGAAATCGCAGACTATTTGGACAAGGAAGGCTTCCTGAAAAAAGTACAGGAGGGGTTCTTTGACGGGCAAGTACGCGCGGTACTCCATCAGGGTGCATGTTCCGACACCATGGAAACGGATGGCCGTTACATGATGGAAAACAATTATCAATACACCTTGGCGTTGCTGAACTACTGTCAGGATAATGAAGTGCCTCTCCTGTACGCCTCATCCGCCTCGGTGTATGGCGGTAGCAGCGTGTTCAAGGAAAGCCGCGAATACGAAGCGCCGCTGAATGTATACGCTTACTCCAAATTTCTGTTTGATCAAATTGTGCGGCGCCGCTGGGACAAGCGCAGTGCGCAAATCGTGGGCTTGCGTTACTTCAACGTATACGGCTCCCGCGAAGCGCACAAAGGACGCATGGCCTCGGTCGCCTACCACTTCTTCAACCAGTATCGGGCGGAAGGCCGGGTCAAATTGTTTGAAGGTTGCGACGGTTACGCGCACGGCGGACAATTGCGCGATTTCGTTTCGATTGAAGATGTGGTCAAGGTGAATATGTATTTCCTCGACCATCCGCAACAATCCGGCATTTTCAACCTGGGCACCGGTCAGGCGCAGAGTTTCAACGACGTGGCGGTGGCGACGATCAATACGTTGCGCAATGCAGAATCGGCTCAAACGAGCCAATCCACGTCAAGCCTCGCTGAACTGCAACAACAGGGCTTGATCAACTACATCCCGTTTCCTGACCAACTACGCGGCAAATACCAAAGCTATACGCAGGCCGATATCAGCGCGTTGCGCAACATCGGTTATACCGAGCCATTTTTAAACGTCGAGCAAGGCGTTGCCCGCTATGTGGGGCAAATGCTGAAGACTGCCGGTTAAAATTGCATCCCGTTCCTTTGCCCTTTCGGGTTCACTTGCCTAAGTCGGTGCCATGCCCCTAGCGCCCTTCGATCGCCAGCCACCTCGCCGCATTCTTTTGATATGCACTCAGCGCATTGGTGACGTATTGCTGGCAACGCCTCTGGCCCGCTCCCTGAAACAAGCATGGCCCGAGGCGGAACTGCATTTTCTGGTATTCAAAGGCACTGAAGGCGTATTGGCGGGCAACCCCGATATTGATCAAATCATCGCCTTCCCTCAGCGCACCGACTGGCGCGGCAAACTGGCGCAATTCCGGCAACTCTGGCGACGCTATGACTTGGCAGTGGCGGCCATCGCCTCTGACCGGGCACGGCTGTATGGTTGGGTCGGAGCCAAATTCCGAGTCGGCTTCATTGCCGGCGGCGAAAAAGGCAAAACCTTGTTGCTTGACCGCTGGCGCAAATTCGACGACCGAGACAGCCACACCGTTACCATGGGATTGCGCCTGACCGAACTGCTGGGCATCGCGCCTTGCTATCAAGTGGTACCGCCCTCCATCGCCCCCGACCGGCACGGCGCCTTGTTGACCCGGCTGCATTCCGTATGCGGAAATAACTATGCAGTGCTTCACCCGTCCCCCAAGTTCGCCTACAAAATGTGGCGTCTGGATGGCTGGATCGAGCTGGCCTGCTGGCTACGACGACAAGGGCTGAACGTCGTGCTCACCGGAGGACCGGACGCGGACGAGCAAGCCTATGCCGAGGAAATCGCACGGCAGGCTCAGGTAGTCAACTTGGCGGGAGAATTATCTTTGGCGGAGACAGCGGCTCTGGTCAGCCGCGCCAAACTGTTTGTCGGCCCGGACACGGCGGTGACCCATATCGCCGCCGCTGCTGGCACACCTACCATCGCCCTGCTCGGCCCCTCCAACCCGGTCAAGTGGGGACCATGGCCACGGGATTGGAGTCGACCTGAAAGTCCTTGGCCGTGGCGCGGTGGCGGGCGACAAAAGAATGTCCAGCTGATTCAGGGGCCAGGAAACTGCGTTCCCTGCCTGCTGGAAGGATGCGACCGGCACACCGGCAGCAGCAGCTTATGTCTGCAACAGATATCAACCGCTACCCTCATTGACGCAGCCAGAGCGATGCTGACCGATCAGCTGGTTCGATAGGCACTGGTCTCGTTGGCAAGCAGCACGCCCAGCCACAAGTAAATGAAAGTCCCCTCGGAAAAAGTCGAAAAGTGGGAGTTGGCCAGGCTGGTGACGCACCAGGCGGCAAGCACACCAAGTCCGAGCAAGCGATAAGGTGTAGAGGGACGTTGCGCCAGAGCTGCCGCCAGAAATGCAAGGAATACAGCCAAACCTGCCAAGCCTTGTTCGGCCGCAATTTTCATGAATTGGTTGTGCGGGTCGCCGGTCACAGTGCCGGCCATCCCGCTCCGCCCCTTGATCTGGCGCCGGTAAGCTTCCTCGAAGGCGCCAGTGCCATAGCCGAACAGCGGGCGCTCCGCGATCATGACGGCGGTATTTTTCCAGAAAAACATGCGAAGGCCCATTGAGGTCAACGTCTGCTCCTGCTCGTAAGTCTGCATCTCATCGAGCGCCTGAGTAATGCGCTGGCGAGCAAGCGACGACGTCGCCAGGAGCGCGACAACCAGACCAAGCGCGCCAACAGCAAACAGCACTGACTTGACCGTCGCCCTACCATAGAAAAGCCGTCCCGTCACCAAGGCAAGGCTGCATGCCAGCAACACGATATAGCCGCTCCGTCCCGAGGTAATCAGGGCAATATTCGCGACGAGCAGCAATGCACAGGCGCCAAGCACCAAGCGCGCTGCAGTGCCACTCTCCGTGCGAAGTGCCAGAGTGGCGGCAGCAAAAGCGGCCACGCCGAATATCATGCCTTGCGTGGCATGGTTGCGAATGACGACGCCTAACTCCGGATCGGGCAGCGGAAATGCGGTATGCGTAAACCAGCCGAAGTAGGACAACAGCGCACCAATGGTTGACGCGCCCACCAGTACCTGAACGAACCGTAACTTCCAGCGCGCTTCGTCGTACAAGGCGACGCCCAGCGGCAACAGCAGCAGCTTGCGCCACCCCTCCCACATGCTCAGGGCCTCACTTTGGCTGCCGATGCTGTAAAACACACCGATGCTGATCACCAGATAAAAGACCAAAGCGCCCATCACTAGCGGTTGGCGGCAAGCCTGCACCGCCCGGCCACGCAGTTCAGATGAAGCGAGCACCAGCAGCACCAACAGTAACTGGGCCAGATTGGCGACCGGCGGCGAGACTAGCAAAGCGACCACCATGGCAATCATTAGCCAGCGAGCAGCGTTGAGGGCACGGGAGGAAGAGGCGAAAGCGATCATTGGAATTGGAGAATATGTCATTGAGGGCGATGTCCAAAAGCAGCCTTGAGGCGAACCAGCCATTCACGCAGGCGGCGACGCTGGAATTTATTCCAGCGGTTTCTTAGTACGTTATAGCGGCGGCTATGTTTTTGTCGATGACTGTCGAGCGCGCTGTCGAAAATGCCCAGCACACTGCCCTGCTCGACAATCGGCTGACGCAGCCAGTATTGTCTGGTTCCCTGCGCCTGATCGATGCAACGCATCAGATGGTCTGCTGGCAGCGTGACCGGGTTTAATGCCAGCCACTCCAGACGGCGCGACATGGCGGCAAAATCATACACGCAACCTTCAGCAGTGGCGATGGGCAGTTCCACCAGCGGACCGGGGGCCAGGAAATAACGATCCGGCACTTTGGTATCCATCCCGCCAAGAAAAATCAGCCAACCTTCCGCAAGGCTGGCGGCTGCGGTCATGGCGGCGTCAAAACGGGCGGCGAAATCTTCCACCAGCAACGCATCGTCCTCGAATACCAGGACGCGTCGATAACCCCGAGCGACAGCGTCGCGCCAGACTTGGATATTCTTCAACACCAGTGACTGATGCGCCCTTTTCATGTCAGACGGGCCGAAGGTAGCCTTGACCAGAGCGTCGTCCAATTCTGCCGCATCATGATCGAACATGAATTCAAAAGCGATGCCATGCCTGGCCATTTCGGCTTGGATATGCGCAATGCGCTTACTGAAGCTCTTGACACACAGGACGTAGACCGCATCCACCCTGTCATTGACTGTGTTGGCAAGACTGGCAGAATTCATCGGGCCGTCAACGGCAGCGAAATGCGGTGGTGAAAATGGGTTATTCATGTTGGCGTATTCCGGGTTCATTGTCATGCGCTCCTCCGAGCATCGATTGCAGCGGCGTCCACACTATATCCGCTGACAAATTACGCATGCAATGATGATGACCTAGCGGACATTCACGTTGCCGGCATGGCGCGCAATCGAGATGCAATGACAAAATCTTTGCCACATCGGAAAACGGCGGCGTATTGCTCGACTCGGTCGGCCCATAAATCCCGATGATCGGGCGATTCAAGGCCGAGGCAATGTTCATCAACCCGGAATCGTTACTGACCACTGCATCCGCTTTTGCCAGCATGGCGATTGCTTGATCCAGCGTCGTGACGCCGGCAAAATTTTGCAGCCACGGTGCAGCGGCGACGATTTCCTCGCAGACTTCCCTATCCTTGCCTGAACCGAGCAGCGCGACTTGCGCATCGGGATATGCACGTCGAACAAGGTGCGCCAACTGTGCGAAGTGACTGGCAGGCCATCGCTTGGCGGAACCGAATTCAGCGCCGGGTGCGAATATGATCAACCGACTGCCGGGCTGCAATCCAAGCCGCACCGCCGCTTCGGCTTGCTGCGTCTCATTAACGGTCAAGGTCGGACGGGGCAAGGCCGATGGCGCTGGGGCAAGCGGCGTCGGCGCCGCCGCCAACGCAGCATAGAACGACACCATCGGGCGTGGTGCAGACCGCATATTGTGGTGTATTTCATTGAGCAAGCCATAACGCATCTCGCCGCGATAACCGATACGGCGCGGGATGCCGGCCAGCCAGGGAATCAAGGCAAACTTGAGTGTATTGGGCAGTACATACGCTTCCGCATAGCCGCGCTGACGCAGTTGTTTGGCAAACTTCCAGCGCTCACCCAATTGCAAGGTGCCATGCTTGAATGGCGCTTCCAGCACGGTATCCACCTCGCGCACCGCGCGCCATACCGGTGCAACCCAAGTCGGCGCTAGCACGTCGATCGCGCGATCCGGATTGCGCTGATTGAGAAGACGCAGCAACGGTTGTGCGATCACGGCATCGCCGATCCAGTTAGGCGAGATGATGAGTGTGCGTGGGCCAAGGAGCCGAGAAGCGATGGAGGGGTTGCATATCATGAGACAGTCTTTGCAAATTGCAGATGATAAAGGTTGGCATAGACACCATTCTTGGCCAGCAACTCGTCATGCGTACCGACCTCGACAATCTCGCCAGCGACCAGCACGACGATGCGATTCGCCCGCTCGATGGTGGATAGGCGGTGGGCGATGACCAACGTGGTGCGCCCTTGCATCAATTCATCCAATGCTGCCTGCACCGCCCGCTCCGATTCGGAATCAAGCGCAGAAGTCGCCTCATCCAGAATCAGAATTGGCGCATCCTTGTAGATCGCCCGTGCAATCGCCAGACGCTGGCGCTGCCCGCCGGATAATTGCATGCCATTGTTGCCGATCGGTGACTCCAGCCCCTGCGGCAGGCTGGCGACGACATCGATCAAATGTGCAGCCTTGACCGCAGCTTCAATGCGATCGCGATCGGGGGTTGCGTCGCCATAGGCAATATTGGCAGCGACCGTGTCATCAAACAAAACCACATTCTGGCTCACCATCGCCATTTGCGCGCGGAGGCTGTCCAATGCAATATGTTCGATCGGCTCCCCATCCAATCTAATTTCTCCCTCAACCACAGAGTAAAAATTCGGCACCAGATTTACCAGCGTCGATTTTCCTCCGCCAGACATGCCGACAAACGCCACTGTTTCTCCCGGCATCACCGTCAGGTTGATATTCGACAGCGCTGCTTGATTCTGGCCAGGATAGGAGAATCCAACATTGATGAAATCGAGCCGTCCCAAAGCGCGCGCCGGCAAGGTTTTGCCAGTGGTACGCTCCGGTGCCGCATCGATCAGGCCGAATACCGCGTCCGCCGCTGCCAACCCGCGTTGCAGCGGACCATTGACCTCGGCCAGGTGCTTCAAGGGAGTCATCAACATCAGCATTGCGGTGATGAAAGAAACGAAGCCACCCACGGTTGTCTGGTTGTGGCCAGCCTGGATCAACGCAATCATGATCACCACGGCCAAGGCACAGGCCGTCATGATTTGCGTAATCGGCACGGTGGCCGCGTAGGTGCTGGCCATGCGCATGGAATAGCTGCGCAACTTTCCGGCACGATAGTCAAAACGCGTCTTTTCGTATTGATGTCCGCCAAAAAGCTTGATGACCTGCTGTGCCCGGGTCGTCTCTTCAATCACTTGTGTCAGTTCAGCATTGACCCCCAGATAATTCTGCGTCAGCTTTCGCAGACGCTTTCCCGTCATGCGCACCACCAACGCAATCAGCGGTAGTAGTATCAGCGCAATCAAAGTCAAACGCCAATTGCTCCATATCAGGTAGACAAGCAAACCGGCCACCGTCAAGCTATCGCGAATCAGTGAGGTCAGCACATTTTTGATCATGTCGATAATCTGCTGCACTTCAAACATCATCGAATTGATCACTTTGCCGACCGAGTTGCTTGCATAGAAAGCAAGCGGCACATCCAGTATCCGGTTAAACATGAGTTGCCGCAGATGATTAAGGAGTCGGGTGGAAACCCAAGTCATCATATAAGTCGTCACGAACGTGGTCGCTCCACGCAGCACGAAGATACCGATCAACGCGACCGGCACCATCCAATACGGAAAGGTCGGTTTACCGACAAATCCCTTATCCAGCAAAATTTTCAGCAGCGCCGCCAAGAGAGGCTCGGTTGCTGCCGTCAGAATCATGCCAAGAAAAGCCAGTGCCAGCCGTCCCCGATAAGGCGACAGCATCGATACAAGTCGTTTGATATATGGTGATAATGTCATTGTTTGAAAATCCGTTGGCGATGCCGCATGGTCATGCCAAATATCCGAAGCCGCGGCGACAGCGGCTTCAAGTGTTGCGCCACAAGATTTTGTGACGCGCACGATTATGCCAGACACAAGTGCCCTTGCCACGTTGGGCAATATTCTATAATCCTGAATTCGGCAGTGGATCGCTCACATTCGTCGCCAATAATTACATCAGTGAAAACATAAATGCCAACGCAACGTGAAAAAGCGCCCGTCCGCTTGTCCGTCATCCTCATCACCAAAAATGAAGCACTCAATCTCAGGGCATGCCTGGATTCTGTCAACTTTGCCGAAGAGATCATTATTGTCGACTCCGGCAGCACCGATGGCACCGTCGAACTGGCCCGTGCCGCCGGCGCCACCGTCATCGAGACAAGCGACTGGCCGGGATTTGGCCCGCAAAAAAACCGGGCACTTGCGGCTGCCAGCGGAGAATGGGTCCTGTCGATCGATGCAGACGAGCGCATTACCCCTGAACTTGCAAAAGAGATTCGCCACACCATCAGCCAGGCCCACACAGTAGACGCTTACGAGATCTCTCGCCGCTCCTGGTACTGCGGACGCTTCATCGAGCACTCCGGCTGGTCGCCCGATTACGTTACTCGTCTTTTCAAACGGGATACGGCGCGATTCTCGGATGATATTGTGCATGAGCGCCTGATGGTAAATGGCATTACCAAACCGCTCACATCCGTGATGCTTCACTACAGCTTCAGAGATTTTTCGCAAGTCCTTAAAAAAATCGACCATTACTCGATGCTATCAGCCCAGCAAGCCTATACGCGCGGAAAACGCTCGAGCATCGGCAAAGCATTGCTGCATGGATGGTGGGCTTTCATGCGCACCTATTTTCTGAAGCGGGGATTTCTGGATGGCGCGCATGGCCTGGCATTAGCCATTTCCAATGCAGAGGGAAGTTACTATCGCTATGCGAAAATTTGGCTGCTTGATCAAGCCGGTCCCAAGGAATTGCAGACATCGTCCAAACTGGAACCATGATTCCGCGCCGATTTTATCCATTTATGCTGAAAACCAACTTGCGCATTTCCGTCATCGTTACTACCTATAACCGGCCTGATGCCTTGGGCGCGGTGCTACGCGCGCTTCTGGATCAGACCGATGCGAATTTCGAGGTCATCATCGCGGATGACGGATCATCAGAATCCACGCGTGACATGGTTCGCTCCTTTCAAGAATCTCCGCTGCCGCCAGGATTGAAGCGACTGGTTCATACATGGCAACCGGACGATGGTTTCAGAGCATCTGCCGCACGAAACATGGGGGTGTTTGCATCCGAAGGCGAATACCTGATATTTCTTGACGGCGACTGCATCCCGCGCCCCAGCTTCATAGAACGGCATCGATTATTGGCGGAATCCGGATTCATGGTGTCAGGCAGCCGTGTTCTGCTCTCGGAAAAGTTTACAAAGAACCTGCTTTCAGCCAACCAGCCGGCGACGTTGCCCGCGCAGGGCCTTCTGTACTGGTGCATCCAGCGGCTGGCAGGAAACGCCAACAAAGTCATCCCGCTGATTCATTTACCGGACAGCAAATTCAGGCACTATCGCACCGTTCGATGGAGCCGAATCAAAAGCTGCAACCTCGCCATCTGGAGATGCGATTTTGCGATGGTGAATGGATTCGATGAGAGTTTTGTCGGCTGGGGACACGAAGATGCGGATTTGGTCTTGCGTCTTGCACGCTATGGTATCCGACGCAAAGGTGGCGCCTTTTCGACCGAGGTTTTCCATTTATGGCACTGGGAAAACACGCGTGCGACTGAAAGCGAAAATCGAAACCGCGTGGAAGAACGGATCAAGAATGGCCTCGTTGAAGCGACCCTTGGCTTGAACAGCCATCCGAAACCCGATGAGCGAATAGACGCATACGAAAACCGCGCTAGTTACACAGAAGTCAAAAATTAAGGCGACGATAGCGTGATGCGCACTCCCTCCCTTTCAAGGGGGCGTAGCAGGGAATTCGGATCGTATGCGATCCGCCTGCGGAGCGGATTGCGCTTGCAAGCACAATCCTCTTGGATGGGGATGGGTTTAACTCGGGCATGATGGACGATCAGTCAATCGTATTCCACTCCCACACTCGCCGCACCGAACCGCTCCATCAACGTCTGCTTCAGCCCATCCGCCGGCGACACCCGCCACTCATCCGCGAGGCGAATCTCACAACCTACGCCCTGCTGCGTATACCGCATCATCAAAGGCAAGCCCGACTCCGACCGATATGGCGTCAGAATATTCTTGATCTGCATCGGGTCCAGACTAGCCGACAGCGACAATGAAAACTGCCGGCCGAATTGAATGCGCGCTCCCGCGATATCCATCACCTTCTCCGCCGTAATGCGCAAGCCGCCCGAGAAACGATCTTCCGACACCTTGCCCTGCACCGCCAAAAACTCATCTTCCTTGAACAGGCTCTTGTTCGGATCGTACAGGTCGTTGTACACCGTCACATCCAGCGTGGCAGTGCCATCGTCCAAGGTCACGATTACCATCTTGCCGCGCTGGGTCATCTGCGTACGCACCGCCGAGATCACGCCGGCCATCAAGCGCGCATCGCGCGACGGTTCCATGCTCGACAGCTTGGTGCGCGCAAACTTGCGCGCCTCTTCCGCATACGTATTGAACAGGTGGCCGGACAGATAAAAGCCAAGCGCCACTTTCTCTTCAGTCAGCTTCTGCTTGTCGCTCCACGGCGGCACCTTCACATATTCCGGCTGCATTTCCAAGTCACTATCGTCGCCGCCAAACAAACTCACCTGGTTTACGGCCTTCTCGGCCTGCTCGGCACCTTCCATCGCCAGGCTGACGGTTGCCAGTAACACCGCACGATCGACCTTGAAGCAATCGAAGGCGCCGGCGCGAATCAGTGATTCGATCGTGCGCCGATTAATCTGGCGCTTGTCCACGCGTTTGGCGAAATCGAACAAGTCAGCAAACGGCCCATTCTTGCGCGCCGCGACAATCGCTTCAATCGCATTCTGGCCCGATCCTTTCACCGCACCCAAGCCATAGCGGATTTGCGTCGCGCGCTTGCCCGGCTCTCCAACCGGCATGAAGCGATAATCCGACTGATTGATATCCGGCGGCAGCAGTTTCAGGCCGCAGATATCGACCGCATCCTCAACCAGGATCTTGATCTTGTCAGTGTCATCCATCGCCAGCGACAAGTTGGCCGCCATGAACGCGGCCGGATGATGCGCTTTCAGATAAGCGGTGTGATAAGACAGCAGCGCATACGCGGCAGCGTGCGACTTGTTGAAGCCGTAGCCCGCGAACTTTTCCATCAAGTCGAAAATCTCGTCGGCCTTCTCCTGGGTCAAGCCATCCTTGGCCGCGCCATCGCGGAAAATCTGGCGATGCTCCGCCATCTCTTCCGCCTTCTTCTTGCCCATCGCACGCCGCAACAAATCCGCGCCGCCGAGTGAGTAGCCGCCGACGACCTGCGCCATCTGCATCACCTGCTCCTGATACACCATGATGCCGTAGGTCTCGGACAAAATGCCCTCGGTGCGCGGATCGGGATATTCAAAGCGCTCGCCATGCTTGCGCTTGCAGAAATCCGGAATCAGGTCCATCGGGCCCGGACGATACAACGCGACCAGTGCAATGATGTCCTCGAAGCGATCGGGCCGCGCATCCTTCAGCATGCCTTGCATGCCGCGGCTTTCCAGCTGGAACACGGCGACGGTTTTTGCCTTGGTCAGCAACTCGTACGACGGTCTGTCGTTCAGCGGTAATTTTTCCAGGCTGAAATTCGCCATCGCCGGATCGAGCTGCTTGATATAACGCACCGCACGATCGAGAATCGTCAGCGTGGTCAAGCCCAAAAAGTCGAACTTGACCAGGCCGACCGCTTCCACGTCATCCTTGTCGTACTGCGACACCACACCGGCATCGCCGCCCTGCGTGTACAGCGGACAAAAGTCGGTCAGTTTGCCCGGTGCGATCAGCACGCCGCCGGCATGCATGCCGATGTTGCGCGCGATGCCTTCGACTTTCTGCGCCAATTCAAGCAACTGCTTGACCTCTTCCTCGTTTTCCAGCCGTTCCTTGAGCAACGGTTCTTCGTTGATCGCGTCCGCAATCGTCACCAGCTTGCCCGGCTTGAATGGAATCAGCTTGGAAATGCCGTCGCAAAAGTTATAGCCGAAATCGAGCACGCGCCCGACGTCGCGCACCGCGCCCTTTGCTGCCATCGTGCCGAAGGTCGCGATCTGCGACACTGCATCCTTGCCGTAACGATCCTTCACGTACTGGATCACACGGTCGCGGCCCTCCTGGCAAAAGTCGATATCAAAGTCGGGCATCGATACCCGTTCAGGATTCAAGAACCGCTCGAACAGCAGGTTGTATTCGAGCGGATCAAGATCGGTAATCGACAACGAATACGCGACCAGCGAACCGGCGCCCGATCCGCGGCCCGGCCCGACCGGCACGCCATTGTTTTTCGCCCACTGGATAAAATCCGCCACAATCAGAAAGTAGCCGGGGAAGCCCATCTTGATGATGGTATCGGTCTCGAACTTCAGACGCGCCTCATAACGCGGCCGCTCTTTTTCGCGCACCGCTTCATTCGGATACAGTTGCAGAAGACGCTTTTCCAAACCTTCCTTGGATTGCATCACCAGAAATTCATCGATCGACACACCGTCCGGCGTTGGAAAATTCGGCAGCTTCGGCTTGCCGAGTTCCAATTGCAAATTGCAGCGCTTCGCGATTTCAATCGTGTTCAAGACCGCCGCCGGCATATCGGCAAACAGCGCCGTCATCTCGGCCTGCGTCTTGAAACATTGCTGATCGTTGAAGCGTTTGACGCGACGCGCATTGGCGAGAATTTCGCCTTCGGCAATACAGGTGCGCGCCTCATGCGCAGTGAATTCTTCCTGTGTCAAAAACTGCATCGGATGCGTCGCCACCACCGGCAACTGCAACTTCGCCGCCAATGCCGCCGCCTGCCGCACATGGCCCTCCATATTCGGCTGACCGGCGCGCTGCACTTCAATATAAAAATGATTCGGAAAAATCCGCGCCCAACGCTGCGCACACCTTTCCGCCAATGCCGGATTGCCATTATCGATTGCAATCCCGACATCACCGAAATGTGCGCCCGACAATGCGATCAAGCCAGCAGGCTGAGCAGAATTTTGCAATTCTTCCAGCCACTCGGCACGAATCTCGGCGCGGCCGCGATGCAAATTGGTCAACCATGCTTTCGATAGCAATTCGCACAACTGCAAATAACCGGTACGGTTTTTGACCAGCAATAGCAGGCGGGAAGGCTTGTCGCGATCATCGTCATTGGTGATCCAGGCATCACAGCCAGCGATCGGTTTCACGCCCTTGCCGCGTGCCGCCTTGTAAAATTTGACCATGCCGAACAAATTCGCCAGATCGGTGATGGCCAGCGCCGGCTGCGCATCCTTGGCGGCGGCCTTGACTACGTCATCGATGCGCAAAAGGCCATCGACAATGGAATATTCGGAATGCAGGCGTAAATGGATAAATTGGCGAGAAGTCATCGCGCCATTTTACCCGCCCAGTCCATTCTATTGGGCAATGACAGGCGTAATTACGCGACTGAAATTTTATTAAATTACTTGCCATTTTCGTGAAACAGAAACAGCGCCTCATTTTGAGAGTCCGCCATCTCAGAAAATATATCAATGCAGCGTGCTCCGCCGCCCGGTTATCACGCAATACATCACGGCAAATCTGATCATCAGCGTCTATAATGCCGACAAATCAATGACTTGATAAAATTTGTGCCATGCAGTCCAACACTCCCTACGTCAACATCGCCGCCTACAAATTCATCAGCTTCGATGACACTGTCGAGAAGCGCCCGCAATTTCGCGCATTGTGCGAAGAACTCGGCTTGAAAGGCACCATCCTGCTCAGCCCGGAAGGCATCAACCTGTTTCTGGCCGGCCTGCGCGAACCGATCGACCGCTTTCTCGCCTGGCTACACGCTGACCCGCGCTTTGCCGACCTAGAAGTCAAGGAAAGCTATTCCGAAAAGCAGCCGTTCACAAAAATGTTGGTGAAGTTGAAGGCGGAAATCATCACGATGAAGATGCCGCTGATCCAGCCCGAAAAAGGCCGCGCACCGGCAGTTGAATCCAAAAACCTGAAGCGCTGGCTCGACCAGGGCCACGACGACAACGGCAAGCCGGTCGTGATGATGGACACCCGCAATGCATTCGAAGTCGATGTCGGCACGTTTAACCACACCATCGATTACCGCATCGAAAAGTTCAGCGAATTCCCGGACGTGGTTGCCCGGCACAAGGATGAACTCGAAGGCAAAACCATCGTAACCTTCTGCACCGGCGGCATCCGCTGCGAAAAAGCCGCGATCCATATGCACAATGTCGGCTTCGACAGCGTGTACCAGCTCGAAGGCGGAATTTTGAAGTATTTCGAAGAAGTTGGCGGCGCGCATTACAACGGCGACTGCTTCGTGTTTGATTACCGCACGGCGGTCAATCCGCAACTGGAAGAAACCGCGACCGAACAATGTTTTGCATGCCGCGCCGTGGTCACACCACGCGAACAGTTGTCGCCGTTTTACATACCGGGAAAATCCTGTCCGCATTGCAAGAAGGAAATGCAGTAGGCGGAACAATCCTGGTTAAATCCTTCACATTAATAAAATCGACACCAGTCGCGAGACCACCGCACGTGCGCTACTGATCTTGGTACAGCAGGGCATCGTCCAAAAGGACGCACATCGCCTCACCATTCTCAATAATTCCGATGCCCTGCAAAAGCCGATGCCCAAGGCCCTTGATGTGTCCCCAGGAGTCCGTTGCGTTCGGGACATATCGGTGCGATATAATTTCGCTCTCTCAATTTAGGGCAAACCGGGCTAGCCTAAGTCCCCTGTCTCGCGCGCTGGCCTGATGACGCGCCGAATCATCCCACCTTGCGCACACAGACTATGGCTTTCATTTCTTACGCTCAAAATTTCGAAGACGTCTTGCTCTGGCGCGCGCTTCAGCATGTCAAAAACGGTTTTTATATTGATGTCGGGGCCAACGACCCAAGACAGCATTCCGTGACCAAGGCCTTTTACGAACGCGGCTGGTACGGCATCAATATCGAGCCATTGAGGCAATATCACCAAGCCTTCCTTGACCAGCGTCCGCGTGACATCAATTTGCGCGTGGCCGCCGGCGCCGAAGACGGGGAAATTACTTTGTTCGACGTGCCGGCGATGCCAATCGGGGTGTCGTCCGATCCAGACGGGGCCACGGCTCATGAACGGGAAAGCTTCGAGAAAGTCCCGTATACCGTGCCGCAACGAACTTTGCGCAGCATTTGCGAGGGCTACGTTTCCTACGACATCCATTTCCTGAAAATCGATGTGGGGGGATGCGAAGCTCAGGTTTTGCGCGGAATGGATTTTGCGCGCTGGCGGCCATGGATCATCGTAATCGAGGCGACTTTGCCGAACAGCCGGGAAACGAACCACGAAGCTTGGGAAGCCATGGTCGTCGGGCACGACTATCAATTCGCCTATTTTGACGGATTGAACCGCTATTACTTAGCGCACGAGCACCGCGACTTGCTCGACGCCCTGCAGATTCAGGCCAATGTATTCGACGATTTCATTTCAGTACATCTGAGCAAGGCTTGGCACAACGGTGAGGCAGCGCGTGCCTTGGCCGAAGAATTGAGCCGGCAATTATCCCTGACCTATGCCAGCCCGTCGTGGCGCTTAACCAAGCCACTGCGCTGGTTCAGCCGGCTGTACGCCATATTCAGGAACGGTCCTGCGCTGCAACGCATGGCGGCAATTCTTGCCGCGCACCTGCGAGGCCGCGCGCGGCAGGCGCTGCACCGAATCACCGCCAGCCAGCGCCTGCGCAATCTGTTGCGGCCCTGCCTAGCCCGTTTTCCCGCGCTCAAAGGGTTTCTAAGGTGGATGGCGTCGGCACTTCACCAAAAACCGCCGGCTCAGTCCGCAGATGTCTCCGCGCTCTCGGAGCGGCTAATCGATGTGTCACCTTCAGTGCGGAAAGTGCTGGCAGACCTAGAACAGGTCCGGCGTCGCTCGTTGAATCCATAAGAATAATCATGCGTCTCGTAATCGACCTACAAACTTGTCAGAGCGCCGCCCCCGCCATCGCGCGCCACCATCTGGCGCAGGCGCAAGCGATCGTGCGCCTTGCCGGCCGCCATGAAGTCTGGCTAGCCTTGAACGGACAGATGGGCAATACCATTGAAGCGCTACGCTGCGCCTTCGATGGGTTGGTGCCGCAAGAGCGCATCGTGGTCTTCGATCTTCCCTCAAACGCAGGCGCGCAAACACCATGGCGCTTGCGCGCCTGCGAACAGATCAGGGAAGGTGCCTTGGCCGCACTCGCGCCCGATCTCGTCTTTGTCCCGAATATCTTCGATTCCGGTGGCTGCCAACCTGTGGCGTCGATCGGATCGTTAAGCAACCGCAGCCTGACTGTCGTCAGCCTGCGCGATACGAGCTGGTTGTCGGCGCCGGCGGCACCGAGCGCGCAACATCAGCGCCAGCAAGCGGCGCTGCGCAATGCCGCGCTGATACTAGTGACGTCAGAGGCGGCGCGCAGCAGCACCTGCGCGGCACTTGGTTTGAGGGATGAACAAGTGCGCCATCTCGGCCTGGCGGTACAAGAAGGCTTAACGCCATCCGCCACTGACGGGGATTCGTCACCAAGCTGCTTGGTAATAATGGACAACGCACGCCAGATTTGGGCCGCATTCGAGGCGCTGCACACGGAGAACCTATCGACACCAGCCGCCGCGCCGACTATCCGGCAACAGCGCCCTCGCCTAGCCTATATTTCGCCGCTGCCACCCGAAAAATCCGGCATCGCCGACTACAGTGCGGAACTGGTTCCGGAATTGGCGCGTTTTTACGATGTCGATCTGATCATCGACCAAGACCTCGTCAGCGATCCGTGGATCAAGACCAACCTGCCGCTGCGTTCCGTGGCCTGGTTCGAAACCCATGTGCACGAATACGACCGGATGCTCTACCATTTCGGCAATTCTCCGATACACAAGCACATGTTCGGGCTGCTGGAACGGCATCCGGGCATCGTGGTCCTGCACGATTTCTATCTTGGCAATGTCCTCGACTATCTGGACCACACCGGCTACCAGCCCGGCGCGTTCCAGCAAGCTCTCTACCATTCGCACGGCTTTGCCGCCTTTGCAGACCAACAGGCGATCGGTGCCATGGCATCGATCTGGAAATATCCATGCAACAAGTCACTGCTCGACCAAGCGCGCGGCATCATTGTGCATTCGCGCTATCCGCAGCAACTGGCGACGCAGTGGTACGGCTCGACGAGCGCCAAAAAATGGCGCGCCCTGCCGCTTCTGCGCGGCAAGCCGGCCACCAGCGAACGCGCGGCGGCTCGCCGTGCTTTGGGGCTGGCTCCGTCCGATTTCGTCGTGTGCGCCTTTGGCATGATGGGTCCCACCAAGTGCAATGATGCGCTGCTCGATGCATGGCTGGCTTCGCCCCTATCGCAGGATCCATGCTGCCGTCTCATCTTTGTCGGCGCCAATGACCCTGGAAACTATGGCCGCAATCTGCAGCGTATGTTAAAAGCAGGCATCAGCGCCCGGCCCGTGGAAATCACAGGCTTCGTCTCACATCAGGATTACTGCACCTACTTGGCGGCCAGCGATGCGGCCGTCCAGTTGCATATCCAGTTACGCGGCGAGACGGCGGCCGCCATCCTCGATTGCCTGCTGCATGGGGTGCCGACCATCGCCAATGCGCATGGTTCCAGCGCAGATCTGCCCGACCATGTCCTGTGTAAGCTGCCCGGTGAGTTCACGCAGGACGCGCTAATCAACGCCTTGGTCGCACTACGCAATGACGTCGATCTGCGCGCTAGCCTGACAGCGCACGCAACCGACTACATCCAAGCCGAGCATGCGCCGCCGCACGTGGGCCGGCTGTATTACGAGGCCATCGAGCATTTCTCCGGCCCCAGCGCCGGCACGGCCCTGCTGGAAGCCATCGGCCACATCTCACTGCCTCACGCACCAACCGAGACCGACCTGCTTGACGTGGCCATCGCCATTGACGCCAACCAAACGTCCGGTGGACCGCGCCAATTATTCGTCGACATTTCCGCGATGGTGCAATCTGACCTCAAGACCGGAATCCAGAGGGTGGTGCGCAGCGTGCTCAAAGCGCTGTTTGACGATACGCCTGCAGGCTACCGAGTCGAGCCGGTGTACAGCATCGGCGGCGGCGCACCCTATCGCTATGCGCGCCGCTACATGGCAAGCACACTCGGGATCGATGGCTTGCGGCTGGACGATGCACCGATCGACGCGCGGCCGAATGACATATTCCTAGGTCTGGACTTATTTACCCACGGCACCCGGCAAAACCAGCATCGCCTGCAACAGTTTCGCAACCGCGGTGTACAGATTTATTTCGTGATCTACGATATCTTGCCGATTCTGCGCCCTGAGATGTTCCCGCCCGGCGTCGAAGCGTGCTTCAAGGTGTGGCTAACCTTGGTGGCCGGCGTGGCCGATGGCCTGATCTGCATTTCGCGCGCCGTTGCCGATGAAGTGGTGCACTACCTGAAAGCGCAACCTGCGCCGCGCCGCAGGCCGCTTGGGATCGGCTATTTCCACCTAGGTGCTGACATTGATGCCAGCATCCCGAGCGCCGGCTTGCCCACGGCGGCCGAACATATTTTGCAACAAGTAAACGCCCGGCCCAGCATCCTGATGGTGGGCACGCTCGAACCGCGCAAAGGACATGCCCAAGCCTTGGCGGCATTCGACCTGCTATGGGCCAAAGGCGTGGCAGTCAATTTGGTGATCGTCGGCAAACAGGGCTGGATGGTTGATTCCCTGGCCGAGCGTCTGCGGCAGCATCCGGCCAAAGGCAGCCGACTATTCTGGCTCGAAGGTGCCAGCGATACAATGCTGCTCAAGCTGTATGGCGCATGCCAAGCCCTGCTGGCCGCCTCCGAAGGGGAAGGCTTCGGCCTGCCTCTGATCGAAGCGGCGCAGCACGGTATTGCGATCATTGCGCGCCAGTTGCCCGTGTTTCGCGAGGTCGCGGGCGAGCATGCGTATTATTTCGAGGGCTTAACGGCGCAGGCGTTGGCTGATGCGGTGCATGAATGGCTACGCTTGCACAGCGAAGGCAAGGTGCCGGGCTCGGGCGGCATGCCTTGGTTAACCTGGGCTCACAGTACGCACCAGTTACGACAAGGCATACTGGAGCAGCATTGGTACCGCACCTTGTACGACAACATAACGACCAGCGAGCTGGAAGCAGCGACTCCGCCCATCCTTACCACCGTGAATACACTTGGGACCGAGGCAACATGTGCGTAGCTGCTGGAAGGACGTGTCGACCATTGCCCGCAATAACTTGCAGACGGGAAGAGCACGTCATACCCGCGCAGTTGCACGCGCGCGCTTGCCAGCCGATGTCCCCGACATGGCCTGCTGGCCGACGCGTCAAGTCTCCTGATGGTCGGCACCATCAATCCCTGCAAAGGGCATTTGCAAACGCTATCGTGATTCGGGCAACAGTGGCGCGGCGAGAGCCAAGCGCATCTGGTGGTCATCGTAAGGCAAGAAAGGCTGGAGGATGGGCATAGCGATGGCCTTATTGCTGCAGGGCATGACCGCCTATCCACGCGGGCACGCATAATGCCATTTTTACAACTTTTTTGGTCTTCTTGGTAGAAACGTATTATCCGGTCACCATTCGCACCCCGTAAATGACCGGTTCCCAGCAAGTCCTGCGAAGAAGAATAACCGGCGCGCTGCGTCAACTGCCGTTTCCGTGGCCGGGACGACGGTTTTTAGCAAACACCTGATCGGATTTGGATTGCACACATGATTATTGGAAATGGTCTCCTAGCACAGGCATTTTCGCCTGTCTTTGCCAACGATGCGCATGTTATTGCCTTCGCATCCGGCGTCTCCAATTCGCGGGAAACGCGCGCTGAAGCATTCGCGCGCGAACGCGAGTTGCTGACATCCACGCTGGAGAGGGAAAAATTCATTCTTTATTTCAGCACCTGCTCGGTGCATGATCCCGAGTTGGCCGAATCGCCGTACGTCCGCCACAAGATCGACATGGAACATCTGGTGTGCAATGCTGCACAGAAGGCGATCTTCCGCCTGCCGTAGGTAGTGGGTCATACGCCCAACCCAAACACGCTGACCAACTATTTGCATCACCAGATCAGCACGCGTTCGCCATTTCACATCTGGCTGCATGCGCGCAGGAACCTGATCGACGTGAGCAACGTCGCCAGCATCGTCACCCATCTGGTCAAGAACCATCAGGCCGATGGCATCATCACCAATATCGCCTGCCCGTTCTCGATCGCGATCCCGGACCTAGTCCGTATCTTCGGAGAAATACTCGACATTTGCGCCGTCTGCGACACCGTGGACGCCGGTGCCAGCTATGACATCGATGCCAGCCTGGCAATCGAGACGGCGCCGCAAGCGGGCGTTTGCTTTGATCAGCATTACGTCAGAAACCTTATCCGGAAATACTATGCATAACCAATCGCGCCTGGCCCCGTCCTTGGTGATTCCCGTGTATGGCAGCGAAAAAGTACTGCCCGAACTGGTATCGCGCCTGCAAGCGACACTGGACCAGATCGACCGCGTGCGCAACAGCTATGAGGTGATCTTCGTCTGCGACTGCTCGCCGGACGATAGCTGGCACGTTATCCAGACCCTCTCGTCCAAGTACCGATGGGTACGGGGGATCTTACGCCACCCCTTTAAAGGTAGAGAATTTCTCTTTATTTTCAATGTGTTACGAACCATGATTTGATTGGCTTGCAGCTTTCAAAAAATAAAGATCAAACAAATCAATTAGTTATCACCGAACTATATTCGGTCACCTTTAAAGGGATGGATCTTACTGCCTCCCCCCCTTTAAAGGCGACCTAAAGTTAATAGATTCCCCCTCCTTCAGCACACGCGCCGTAGAGACATGACGGGCTACTTCTGCATGGCGGGCGAAGGCTTTTTTCTTTGGTTTCTTCGGTCCGCGAGGATGCTTGCGCAGTCGATCGGGATCGACATGCGCGGCGATGTCCAGCAGGGCATGGCCCAGCTGGACATCGTCAGCGCATCGTATGCCTGCCAGGCCGCCACGGCGATGGCCGTCATCATCCCCGCATATTGCGCACGGATTTCGGTGGCCAGGTAATACGGCGACAGTTCAATCCCGGCAGCCTGCAAATCATGGCGCGCCTTGACCGCCTCCTGCAGCACCGCCAACACGTTCCATGCCAATACCGCCACGCCGAATGCCGCAAGGCCGCCCGCAGATGTCCCAACGAGCGCACTTCACTGTGCAACACCGACTCCAGTCGCTGGAACAGATTTTCTATGCTCCAGCGCCGACGGTACACACGCGCCACTTTGCGGCCACTGAACCGGGCCTTGGGCAGGTTCGTCAACAGCCGAATCACCGTATCGCCGTCTTCGGTGGGTGTGTCGAGGTGCAATTCAATGCGCCGCAAGGCAATCGGTTGACCCTCTGCGCTTTCGATGGCGATCGGTTGTTCATACACCGTGCCCGTGTCGACGCGGCCGACCCGACGCAGCGCACCCGTTTCACCAGGACGGGGCGAGCTGGCATGTTCGCGCACGACGAACCCGCAACCGCGTGCATGCCAGCCCGCAAGAATGCCCGTGGTGCTGAAGTTGCAATCGCCAATCCACAATT
This sequence comes from uncultured Oxalobacteraceae bacterium, assembly GCA_966250375.1. Classification (GTDB taxonomy): domain Bacteria; phylum Pseudomonadota; class Gammaproteobacteria; order Burkholderiales; family Burkholderiaceae_D; genus CAMLDH01. Next base: position 6,558 of record CBINHE010000025.1, on the reverse strand, counting down.
CGCCCGCTTGCGCATGGGCCAGCACCGGCGGCATCAAGGTGCGCTCATTGGCGTGGCCATCCTCGCCCGGCACGATGTCGACCACCAGTTCCGAGACAGGGTCGTAGATCATCAGCGACTGGCCCGGGAGCGCGGCACCGCGAAAGACGTGCAGTGGCTTGAGACGCTTCTCGCTGGCCAGCAAATGGTTGCCATCGATGATGCGCACCCGATAGCCCTTGAGCGTGGGGAGCGGTGCCTGCCGTATCGACTGGGTCACCGCCAACAGCCGTTCGGCGCTGCCGCGCACTAGAGCGCGCACCAGGCCCGGCTCGGTGCGCCTGATCTTGTCATAGAGCGCTTGCACCGACACCGGCAGGTTGGGCGCGGCCTTGAAGGCGGCATGCACTGATGGGCGCAAACCAACGGCGGCGACCGACATCAACTCCACCGTCGTGGAAAACAATAATTCTCCCGTGTACTGATATTGCCGGTGCTGCTCAAACAACACATCCATCCATGCCGGTTCCAGCGCATGCTGCAGCGCCAGACGCGCCATGACCGTGAGCGGGCTTTGCCTGACGAAACGTTCCACCACCACATCCATCACCATGGCACACCTCCAAACCTCGTTGGAGATCCATGGAGTAAAACAGTGCCGCGATTTTCAGATATGCATGATTGAGGTCACCTTTAAAGGGGTGGATCTTACTGCGCATGAATGCCGGCCAGCACAATGCACTAATGGCCGGCTTCGCCAAAGCGACGGGCGAGATCGTGATGACAATGGACGACGACTTGCAGCATTCGCCGTCCGACATTCCAGCCCTGCTGGACGAACTGGCGCGTGGACGCGACGTGATGTATGCGCGTTTCAAAAAACGCATGCACGCAAGCTGGAAAATCGCAGGTAGCCGCCTGACCTCGTGGCCGGCTATCTGATGCAAAAACCAAAGGGCCTCTACCTGTCGCCGTTTCGTGCGATGAAGGCCGCGAATCTGCGAGGATATCTTGCGCTATCAAGGTCCGTACGTGTATGTCGATGGCTTGATTCTCTCGGTAACGCGCAATATCGGCAAGGTCGAGGTCAATCATCACGACCGCTATGCGGGCGACTCGGGCTATAGCTTCAAGAAGTCGCTCTCGCTCTGGCTGAAGATGGCGACCAACTTTTCCATTGTTCCGCTGTGCATCACGTCTTTCGTGGGCATCTGCTTCTCAGGCTTGGGTTTCCTGCTCGTGATCCTGTTGATCATCCAGAAATTCACGCTCGACCTAATGCCTATTGGCTGGTCCTCGCTCATTGTCACGATCTTGATCGTAGGCGGAGTACAATTGTTGGCTCTGGGCATGGTGGGTGAATATCTGGATCGGGTCTTGTTGACCCTCAATTCGCGCCCCCAATACGTGATAGGCGAAACCACCGGCATGCAGCCCCCCACCCCAAGAAGCTCCTTTGCGCAAGGCAGATTGATGCAATTTTTTCTCTATTTAAGGACTTGGGGCTGGAGGGCGAGATTGTCACAATGCCGTCGAAAACCGGCATGTACTTCAACGGCCGCCACTGGCGCCTGTCGACTCCAATGGATCTGTTACGCTTCAAGCCGAATGGCCGCTGGCGGGATCCATTTTGGCGTCGGAGACATCGTATGTTGGTCAGTTAACGTCTTGCCGCCGGTCATTCCCCTCTCTTCCGTTCCCGGTCGTTGATGGCCAATGCGTCGCCAAGGAAATGCACCAAGTTCCACACAGCATCGGACTGTCCGCATCGATGGCTCTCCTCCTTGCTTGATTGAAGGCTTCAGTGCAGCGGAGGAAGGCGGCCGATGGACAGAACGCAAGGAAGTTTTGCTGAAGTGCTCAATGCCGAACCTTGATGGCAAAGCGCCTGCCAAGATATTGGTCGACACGACCGCTTTTCTGCACCATGGCAACGTCCAGCGCGCCTCTTTTTCAATTAATGGCAGCCCGCCTATCGAATATAGCTATGATGCAAAGCACCCAAAAGAATCATCGAGCTGCCGCTTCCAGCGAGCATGGGCAAGGAATTTGCCATTCGGTTCTAGCTGCCGGATGCAATCTCTCCGAAACAAATGGGCCTGAGTGAGGATCGCCGTCAACGGGATTGATGGTGCGCGCGATCGAGTTCCACTGAGCGGCCAGTCATGCCCTTTACACACTGGGCGCACCGCTCACATTCGACCGGAATGCGCAATCATCTTCGCCAAAGTACGCATCAAGGCAAATCAAATAGCAGCACTTCCGCCTGCCGTCCTTGCGCCAATTCAATGTGTGCTTCATCGACCGCCTTTACCGCATCTCCCGCTTTCAGTGCGGCGCCATTGACACTCACCTCACCTCGCGCGACATGTACATATACGCGACGTCCTCGCGGTATCGTGATGCCGGCTTGTTCGTCGCCGTCGAACAAGCCGGCGTACACATGGGCATCCTGATGCATCATCACTGAACCGTCACGTCCGTCTGGACTGGCGATCAGGCGCAATTGCCCACGTTTTTCCTGCGCGCTGAAATGTTTCTCTTCATAGCTTGGCAAAATACCGCCCACATTCGGCTCAATCCAGATCTGCAATAAATGCGTTTGCTTGCCTTCTGCATGATTAAATTCGGAATGCATCACGCCTTTGCCGGCGCTCATGCGCTGCACGTCGCCGGGGCGGATCACGCTGCCGTTGCCCATGCTATCCTTGTGCGCCAGCTCACCGTCGAGCACGTAAGTAATGATTTCCATGTCGCGATGACCATGCGTATCAAAGCCGGCACCGACGTCGATATAGTCGTCGTTAATTACGCGCAATGCGCCAAACCCCATGTGCTGCGGGTCATGATAGCCGGCAAATGAAAAGCTGTGATAAGAGTCGAGCCAGCCGTGGTTAGCATGACCGCGCTCTTCACTTTTACGTAATTCAATCATTTTATTGCTCCTTTACATGCAAATTTATCCCTCATTTCCCTCACTATAAACGGCCGCTGGTATTTAAAAAAGGTGATAGATTCCAGCAAATCATTCAATCATCAATCACTTGATCGAACCTGCAGCGCAACGCATGCTGCTGGAACAATAGCAACATGACAGACTCGGTTTATATCGGCCGCTTTGCCCCCTCCCCCACCGGCCCCTTGCACGCCGGATCGCTGGTGGCAGCCATGGCAAGTTACCTGGATGCAAAAGCACATCGCGGACAATGGCTGGTCCGTATCGAAGACATCGACGAGGCGCGGACTGTACCGACATCTGCTGCAATGATCCTGCAAACGCTGCGCATGCTGGGCATGCAATGGGATGGAGATGTGGTATCGCAAAGCATGCGCCATGCCTTGTATGCGGCGGCGTTCACCCGTCTGGCGGCAGCCACATATGCGTGCGGCTGTTCGCGGCGCGAGATCGCGGATTCGCGCATTGGTGTTTCGGCCGATGGCAGTGCGGTATATCCGGGTACTTGCCGCAACGGATTGGCTATCGGGAAGGCCGCACGCGCATTCCGGGTACGCGTGCCGGATAACACAGAATTCGGCGAGTGCATCACGTTTGAAGATCGCTGGCTGGGGCCAGTGTCGCAGCATCTGGCGACCGAAGCGGGTGACTTTGTGTTGAAGCGAGCGGACGGTTTTTGGGCATATCAGTTGGCCGTCGTGGTGGATGATGCCGCTCAGGGTGTGACACATGTAGTGCGCGGCGCGGATTTGCTCGATTCGACGCCGCGTCAGATTTATTTGCAACGCCTGCTTGGTATCAGTACACCACAATATCTGCATGTGCCGGTGGTAACCAACGCAATCGGCGAAAAATTATCGAAACAGACCGGGGCGCAGGCGCTGGACTTGACGCAGCCGGTGCCAACGTTGCTTGCAGCCGCACACTACCTCGGCTTGCCCATCAATGGCACGCAATCAGTTGATGATTTTTGGCGACAGGCGGTCGCATTGTGGGCAGCACGATTCGCAATGCCAACATGCGCCTGATTTGTCAGCGCTTGGGCGTACCGCCAAGAAGCGCCGCCTTTTTTTGCGGCTTCGCAGTGGATGATTTGGCTGCAACTTCATTGGTGTCCGGATTGGACGGCACCGGCACGGCAGGCTCGTAAGGCTTGAGGAACCAGGGATCGATTTTTTCTTTGCGCGAAGTCGACGCATAGGTGCTGCGTCCATGCGGTGCGGTGCGATTCTGTGGACTCACACGCGGCGCGCCGTCTTCGCTGCGGCGACGACGATCGCCACCGCTGCTGCCGGATTGCAGTACAAAGCCGACGAGTTGCGCCGGTACGAATTTGTGCTTGATCATCTTTTCGATATCAACCAGCAAACGCGCATCCTTGTCAGTGAACAGCGAAATCGCGTCACCCGAGGCGCCGGCACGACCGGTGCGGCCAATGCGATGCACGTAATCTTCGGCGTTGTACGGTAGATCGAAATTGATTACGCAAGGCAGTTCAGCAATATCCAAGCCACGCGCCGCAACGTCAGTCGCCACCAGCACTTCGATTTCGCCACGCTTGAATGCATCCAATGCCGCCATACGCTCAGCTTGCGATTTGTCGCCATGAATCGCGGATGCCTTGATACCTTCGACTTCTAGATGGCGCGACAGGCGGGATGCGCCGATCTTGGTATTGGAAAACACGATCACCTGTTTCAGGCCGCGTTCGCGGATGATATAAGCAACCGCATCGCGCTTGGCTTCCTCATCGATTTTGTACACGATTTGCGTAACGTTGTCGGCAGTCGCATTGCTGCGCGCGACTTCGATCGTGATCGGATCGTTAAGGAAACTATTCGCCAGCTTTTTGATTTCAGTGGAAAATGTGGCAGAGAACATCAGATTTTGCCGCTGTTTTGGCAGCAAATTGATGATGCGCTGCAAGTCAGGCAGGAAGCCCATGTCGAGCATGCGATCCGCCTCATCCATCACGAAAATTTCAGTCTGTGACAAGTTCAGCGTTTTTTGCTGGACATGGTCGAGCAAGCGCCCCGGTGTTGCAATCACGATCTCGACGCCGGCGCGCAATGCGGCAGTCTGCGGTGCCATATCCATGCCGCCGAATACGACGGTGGAGCGCAAGGGCGTATGACGGGAATACGCTTTCACGTTGTCCGCAACTTGATCGGCCAACTCGCGCGTCGGTGTCAGGATCAGCGCGCGCGCAGGATGGCGCGCCGGCGATGCGCTGTGACTTGCCTTCCCCAGCAATTTCTGAATGATCGGCAACGCAAACCCAGCAGTCTTGCCGGTGCCGGTCTGGGCTGCGCCCATCACATCATTACCTTGCAAGATAATCGGAATCGCCTCAGCCTGAATCGGTGTCGGGTGAACATAGCCTTGGTCGGTAAGCGCACGCAAAATTTCGGCGGAAAGCCCGAAGTCTTGAAAACGAACGGCTGGCGCGGGGTTTTGCATGGGTACTGGTTGGATCTCGGACATAAAAGGTAGGAGGTAGGTCTGCCGTCAATCGGAGACGGCATCAGCGGACTCTGAAAAACAACTTTTAATTATACGCCTTAACCACATCTATCGCTAAATATCAAGACCTTGCACCAAGGCTATTGCATGAATTTCTCATGAAAAATGCAGTTTTTGCAACATTTTCCCACGCTGCACGCCAGCGCTTAATGGTCGCCCCTGGCAACATGGCCGTCTCCTGTTGGAGCTAAGTAACCGAACAAAATTAATTGTGAGCCTCCCCTGAAATTTAGTCTTCCATAGGTGACGTAAAATTAACGTTACTTGGGAAAGACAGGCAATGAAAAAAATACCGAAACAGGCATACCCACATGCTCGCCCTGTTGCCTCGCTGTGCGGCGCTTATGGTGGCCTTGTTTGAAACGCTCAAGGGACGTTGCACTGGCTTGTCCATCGTCGATGCCACGCCACTGGCCGTATGCGACAACTTGAGCATCAGCCGACATCGCGTCTTTCGTGGCTTGGCCGCGCGCGGTAAGTCGTCCACCGGCTGGTTTTTCGGCTTCAAGCTGCACCTGGTGATCAACCATCGCGGTGAACTGCTGGCCATGAAACTGACGCCTAGCAATACCGATGATCGCAAGCCCGTGCCATCGTTGTGTGCCACGTTGTGTGCCACGTTGTTTGGCAAGCTGTACGGCAACAAGGGCTACATCGGCAAGGCGCTCCATGAAAAGTTGCTGGCCAGGGGCGTGGATCTGATCACCAAGGTGAGCAAGAACATGAAGCCGGTCTTGCATACCCTATTCGATCAAGCCCTCCTCAAACGCCGTTCGCTGGTCGAAGCCGTGATCGACGAATTGAAAAATCTCTGTCAGATCGAGCACACTCGCCATCGCTCACCCGTCAATTTCATCGTCAACCTTCTCGGCGGCATCATCGCTTACTGCCTCATGCCCAACAAACCTTGTCTTCCGGTACGGACTGCGGTCCAAGGGGATGGCTCGATCCTTATCCAGAACTGAGGTTTGGATAGTGGCTGCGCCGATAAAGGGTTCTTTTGCCATCGACGTAGGCGAGCCATTTCTTGTTGCCAGCCTTTCTAAGAACCTGTTCTCTATCCTGCACTCAAATGATCATTAGCCAAGATCAGGAGAGAA
>CBINHE010000024.1:0-47710 GCA_966250375.1 uncultured Oxalobacteraceae bacterium | reverse complement strand
AGTGTCAGTAGGTGTTTTAGTGTCAGTAGGTGTTTTAGTGTCAGTAGGTGTTTTACCGCCAAACAGACTGAATCCTTTAAAATCTTTCATGGAGAAGGATTGAGGATTGTTGTTAAATTTCTCCAAAAACTGTGAGAATTTTTCAAACCATGGCGGGGATTTTTGTTCCGGCGGAGTGTTTTTAGGAACATTACCTAATAGGCTGTACTGTGGCGGACGAATGTCACCGGGGTCGGTAGGACCTGTTCCAGGTTTTTTCCCCCATTGGAATTCCTCCTTATTGTAAGAAAACATATGTGATTTAATTTCGTAGAGAGATCGAATATCCATAATGCTCTTTCAAAAAATTGTCGTAAATGAAAAGGGATTTCTGACTATCAGTGGCATTGACAGGCGTCGCAGTTCCCAAACTGCAAGCGATTCGATCAACCTTCGGTTATACATTCACCTGGTACCGGGACTTCCACCCGGCTGGATTCGTGCTATGCATGGCACACAGGTTTGAGCTCAGTGGCTGCCAGAGGCAATTCGCTGGAACGGATGCTTGAGCATCATGCGTTTGCTGCGTCGGTTTGAGAACCTTGGAGCTGAGTGCCCAGGTATTGGAGTACTTCATCAGGAAGAGCTTGATGAAAACTCTCCCGGTCAAACCCTTCTGGGTCAGTCGATGGACGAAACCCAGGGTTCTTCATTCTTGGCGGGAAAGGGCTCAAGAAGGAAAAGTGACCGGCGTTTTCAACAACCCTGAATGTGACCCGGTTCCGGTCTGGAACACCGTCCAGTACGAGATCAGCGTGCCAGCGCGGCGTATATGGATCGTGCTCGGCGATGAGCATAAGGATTGGGACTTGCACATTGCCGAGCGACCCCTCGGCCAAGTACCAAGGCGTTGCTGGCGCCAGCAAGACCAACGCTTTGACGCGGGGATCAGCAACTACCTCGACCCTCCGCCGATCTTCTGACCAAGGCGTCCCGCCAGCAACAGCCAAGGCGGCGTACCCGCCAATTGAATGCCCAATGACCGCCACGTTGTTCGCTTGCACGCAGGCCGTGAAAAAGGCGTCGGACAACACTGCGTCAATCGTCAAGCGGATGTGTCGGGGGCGGTTTACGAGGTTTTCGTAGGTCCCTTCGAGTTCGTTGTTGTTTCGGTTGTTGCCCGGATGTTCGAGCATGGCCACAACGTAGCCGTTCTTCGCCAGGTGTGTGCAGATGGTCCGGTAGAGAAGGTGTGAACCGCCGTTTCCGTGGGAAACCACCACAAGAGGGTAAGCACAGCTCGAAATCGGTGCGTCGAGACTGACGTCGATTGAGTAAGGACCGAAGGCCGTTGGAGTCGAAGGTACTCCGGTTGGATACATGACAACAGCCGGAAACGAGACGCCTTGTGCTTCATCCCATATTTGTATTTGCCGACTACCAGCGAACATGCGGGGACTCCTCGCCTTCAATTGTGTGGCGACTGGCAAAGGCGCTATTCATGATGCCCAACGGGTGATGTGAGCGGCACAGAGCGGTACCGCGCCGAGATTCTCTATTTGTTGCGCACTGACTTCTCCACCCGATTGCGTCCCAGATGCTTGGCTTCCAACAGCGCGCCGTCGGCCGCTTCGGTGAGACCGGCCGCGGTATCGCCGGCCGAATACGACGCGAGGCCGGCGCTGAAGGTCGCGTACAGAGCACCCTCGGGATGCGCATGCGGCAGTGCAGAAAAATCCTGGCGAATACGCTCGATCACCGCGCTGGCCTGTGCCAGATTCACCCCCGGCAGCGCGATCAAGAATTCTTCGCCGCCGTAGCGGCCGATCATGTCGATTGAACGCAGACGCCCTTTGAGCAGCCAGGCCAGCCCGCGTATCACCTGATCGCCCACCGGATGGCCGTAGGTGTCGTTAACCGACTTGAAGTGATCGATGTCGATCATTGCCACCGTGAGCGAACTCTGCGCGGGATGCTGGTCGACGATGGCTTTCAGGCGTGATTTGGCGGCCGTGTGATTAAGCAAGCCGGTCAGTCCATCGAGGCGGCTGGAGCGCCGCGTTTCGCGGAAGCGCTCGATCCTGGTCTTGACGACTGCCGCCAGCAACACCGGATTGAAAGGCTTGATCAGAAACTGGTCGCCGCCGAGACGCAACGCTTCAACTTGCATGCCGACCTCGGATTCGCCCGACAGATAGACAATCGGCAGCGAACTGTAGGCCGCCATCTGGCGCAGCACGCGCGTCGCTTCGACGCCATTGAAACGCGGCATGTACATGTCCATCAGGATCAGGTCGGGACGGTAGGACTCAAGCACATCGAGCAGCTTGCCAGGGTCGTTGATCGCTTGGGTGTCGATACCGTGCTGCGCCAGCGTGCGCTGGATCAGCGCCACCGCCACTCGCGAATCTTCGACGATGAGTACGCGATACTGCTCCTGCTCATTGGTTTGCACCAGATCGAGTACGCAGTTAAGCACTAGCGAGGGCTGCTCCTCGACCGGAATGGTAACGTCGATGCCGGCGCGCATCAGCGCGACGATCGGTTCGATTTCCGATTGCACGCCGAGGTACACCAACTGACTTGCAGGACAGCTTGCGCGGACCGCAGAGATGCAGGCAAATTCTTCCGGCTTCGCAGATTCGTGGGCAGGAATGAAGAGCACCACCAGTGGAATATCTCCTGGCAACTGGACACAGCTCCACGCAATCTGGATGATCTGGAAACCGAAGAACTGGAGCTGGCGCGACAGTGCATCGGCCATGTCACGCTTCTCGGGAGCTGCAATCATCCATACCGAACGCGGCTTGATCCAGTCGATATCGGGTACTGCCGCAGCCGGTTCATCAGTGCGCCGCTCCGCAGTGGGCGGGCGCGAGGTTGTCACTGCGCCGAGCAAAGCATCCATCTGGCGTTGCAGCGATTGGATATCCTGCGTCCCGACCGGATGGGTTGACTCATCGCCCAGTTTGGCCAGCGCCGCGTTTTCCAGCCCCTCGCACAACCGCACCAAACCCGGCAGGCGCATGCGGGTGAAATACTCGGCCAAGCTGTTGACCGCCACCGCAAACTCGATGAACTGCTCGAACCGGCCTTCCGCAACATAACGCTCCCAGCGGGTTCGCAGGACGTAAAGCCGATCTTCAATCGAGTTCGCGGAAAGCGGAGTCATGAGCTGGCAATCAAAGTCATTTGGTCCCATTATCGCGGAACAACCTTGGGCAGGCAACGCCGTTCGTTCCATGAACCGTGCCGTCCGACTGCGGTGACAAGCCAGGCGACGAGACGCATTTCGATCGGTATGCGAACGAGCAGCTTCACCGACAAAACGCTCGGAGACGGCTGCTTCATCAAGCAGAATGCGGCTTGCTGGCGACGAGATTGATGAGCGTTTCCTCTCGCTCACTTGGCGGTTTAATGCCGAACCATCTTTCAATCACCCCCAGATCCTCTCTGCTCCACCACAAGTAAGGATAAGAAATCGATTCCGGCAATACATTAAAGCCGGCGCTACGAATGAGCGCCAGATATTCAGGCGCCGATTTTTGCACATCCATTGGATGGCGAAACAAGAGCCTGATGATCCATGAATGGATATAACGCCGGGTTGACTCTGCAAACAACAACACGCCGCCCGGCTTAAGCACGCGGAAAAATTCGCGAATCGCCTGTTCCTGATCGATCAGGTGATGGAAGGTCTGATGGCAGAAAAGCAGATCGACGCTGTTATCTGGAAGAGCCAAACGCGAACTCGAGCAATTGACAAATTCAATCTGCACTCCTGAATTGGCAGCCTCTTTTGCGGAAGCGGCAAGCATTTCCGGGTCGATATCCATGCCTATCAAGCGTTGCGGCGAAAAACGGTCGTTGAGCTTTTTAAGTGAATGTCCCCAACCGCAGCCAACGTCCGCCACCACAGCGTAAGCGGGCTGCCGATCTGGAATCAAGCGTTCGAGGTCTTTTATCGCACGCTCCAGCACGTGAACCTTCCATGTACTGGTCTGTAGAAACCATTTGCCAAATGCCGTTTCCGGAACATGCGGCTCCGGTGAATTCATTATTATTGTGTTATCCACAAAGTCTCTCTTTGGAACATGTACAGAATAACTTCCGGCTGGACTAAACCGCCATCCCTGACAACCACGATGAGAATTGTAAGTCAGCCATGAGTCCAGTTAGCAAGAATACAATGATTTTCATATTCATTGCGATTTTTTGCTATTGCTTGAAATTCCAGATTCATGCGACATAAAACAGCACGGCAAAATAATGACAGGCGCTACCACCCAGGACGAACAAATGCCACAAGCCGTGACCATGCCGCACCTTGTCGTCGGTCACGTAAAAGAGTATGCCGACGGTGTACACCAGACCGCCCGCCACCAGCCACGCACACCCTGCCCATGTCAATGCGGAGATCAAAGGATTGATCGCAATCAGCGCCAGCCATCCCATCAATACGTAAATGATCAGTGACAAAATGCGCTTGCCCTTGGCCAGCCATATCTCTTGCACGATCCCGAGCAACGCCAATCCCCACACCGTGCCGAACAATGACCAACCCCATGCCCCGCGCAGCGACACCAGCGTGAACGGCGTGTAGCTGCCGGCGATCAACAGGTAGATTGCACAGTAGTCGAACTTGCGCAATACGTCCTTAGCCGGTCCCCGCACGCTGTGATACAAGGTGGACGTTACATACAAGACCATCAGCATCGCGCCGTAGATACTGAAGCTGACGATCTTCCATGGATCACCCAGGCGCGCGGCAAGCATAATCAGCAGAATCGACCCGATCGCGGCCAACGCGGCACCTGCCAGGTGGCTGACGCTGTTGAATTTTTCACCGTGATACATCGCGATGTCCCTTTCGCTCTGTCCCTAGGCAAACATTTGATCCAGACCGGGTTTCCCATGCCAATACCCATTGCATAGGTCGTTCGGCATCAAGTTCTACATCTGGTGCATCGCAAGAAATCCGGCGGCAGGCCGGTACCCACCACCACCGCATCGGCGCCAATGACGCAGTTTTGCCGCACGTAGCTGGCATATTCGGTGACTGCACGCATGATATTGACGGCAATCATGCCATTGCCCTCGGCGATAACCTTGGCTGCCTTGATCTCGCGATTGAGCGTAATCAAGTATTATCGCGGCCAACTTTAATGGGGCACTTGAATCACTTATCGGCGATCTTGACAAAATCGCCTTTGAACGCAACACCTGCCATCAGTGCGCCGGCATGGCATTCGAATTCAGTTGGGCTTGAAAATTCATCTTTTTTGTAATAGCTAACGATGTTGACGACAGCATTCGCGCCCAGCTCAATTGCTCTCTTTTCCAGCGCCATCATCACCGACAGGAACGCCCAATGACATGCTCTGTCATCGGATTTACCAAATGCATTCGTCTTGCGATTGGAAAAATCGCTACCGAGTTTGGTCAAGACTTTGGGATGCTGCTGATTGCCAAAGAAAAACTTTACTGATCCATCCAGCTTCTCTTTCGAATCCTTCGCTTCTAATGCGGCAGCAATCGGCATCAGCTGTTTTGTGTCACGCGCCGAAGCCGTACCTGCGGCCATCAATGCACCAAGAATCACTATTGAGGGAATCCATTTTTTCATGTTGTTGTCCTTTTAAAAATTAACGACGTATTGATCCCACCAAAAGCAAAGTTATTCGACATCACGTATTCGCATTCCAGCCTGCGTCCTTCGCCCTTGATGTAATCCAGTTCCGCGCATAGCGGATCGACGCGTGCCAGATTGATAGTCGGCGCGAACCAGCCTTCACGCATCATTTCAATGCTGGCCCATGCTTCAAGCGCACCGCATGCGCCGAGCGTGTGGCCCATATAACTTTTCAGCGAACTGATCGGCACGCAGTTGCCGAACACCTTGGCGGTGGCGTGCGATTCGGCGACATCGCCCTGTTGAGTACCGGTGCCGTGCGCGTTGATGTAGCTGATTGCCGACGGCGGAAGGTCCGCGTCGGCCAAGGCCAGTTCCATCGCGATTTTCATCGTGTCTGCATTGGGATTGGTGACGTGACAGCCATCGCTGTTGGTGCCAAAGCCAACGATCTCTGCGTAGACTTTTGCGCCGCGCGCGCGGGCGTGTTCCCGCTCTTCCAGAATCAGGGTGCCGGCGCCTTCGCCCAGCACCAGGCCGTCACGGTCCGCATCAAACGGACGCGGTGTCGTACCGGCAGCATCGTTGCGCACGCTGGTGGCGAACAAGGTATCGAACACCGCTGCCTCGGTCGCGCACAGCTCCTCCGCGCCGCCGGCAATCATCGCGCGCTGGCGGCCGCTGCGTATCGCTTCATACGCATAGCCAATGCCCTGGCTGCCGGAGGTGCAGGCGCTGGACGTGGTAATCACGCGCCCGGTCACGCCCAGGAACACGCCGATGTTGACCGGCGCCGTGTGCGCCATCATCTTGATGTAAGTCGTGGCGTTGATGCCCTTGGTGGTTTTCTCTTCGATCATCTTGCCGAAGCCGCCCATCGATTTCGGCGTGCCGACCGAGGAGCCGTAAGAGATGCCAAGCTGGCCGCTCTTCAGCAGCGGATCATCCAGCAGGCCGGCATCGAGCAAGGCCAGTTCGCTGACGCGCGTGGCCATCAGTGCGACCCTTCCCATGCTGCGCGTCGTTTTCCGGTTGTAGCGGCCGGACAATTCAAACGCAGCGGCCGGCGCACCCAGCCGCGTATTCAATCCATCGTACTCGTCCCACTCTTCCATCCTGGCCACCGCATTGCGATAAGTGCCCAGATGTGCACGGATGCCAGGCCAGTCGTTGCCAAGCGGACTGATGCCGGCAATCCCGGTCACGACAACACGATGGCTCATGCCAATCCCCCATTCACTGAAATCACTTGGCGCGTAATATACGCCGCGTCGTCCGCCATCAGGAAGGCGACCGTTGCTGCGACCTCTTCCGGCTTGCCGATGCGGCGTGCCGGGATCAGCTTCAATGCTTCTTCCAGCGGCACATCGCCAATCATCTCGGTTTCGATCAGGCCGGGCGCCACGCAATTGACGGTGATGTCGCGTTTCGCCAGTTCCAGCGCCAAGGCTTTGGTAGCACCGATAATGCCCGCCTTGGCTGCGCTGTAGTTGACTTGTCCGCGATTGCCGATCAAACCCGATACCGATGCCATGGTCACGATACGGCCCGGCTTGCGCCGCCGTACCAGCGGCATGATCAAGGGATTCAACACGTTGTAGAAACCGTCGAGATTGGTTTTGAGGACAATATCCCAGTCCTCGCCCGACATGGAAGGAAACGCATTGTCGCGCGCGACGCCGGCATTGCAGACGACACCGTAATAGCAGCCATGCTGTTCAATATCAGCTTCCAGCGCCGCAGCAACCGCTTCGCGCTCACCGATATCGAACTGCAACACGCGCACCTGGCGCCCCATCGCGGCAATGGTGTGCGCGACTGCGTCCGCTTCCTCGCGCCGGCTGCGGCAATGCAGCACGATGTCGAAACCGTCACGTGCCAGACGCAACGCGATCGCCTTGCCAATGCCGCGACTGGAGCCGGTGATCAATACACTTCTACTCATTCCATCCTCTATTCAAGGAATTCATTGACATTTTCCGGTTGAAAAATCGTGATGGTGGCGCTTGCCACTTGCCCGTCGCGATCGTCGATGCGCCCCTCGAACGACCCCAGGCCGTTTTCACCGAACAGGATGCGCTGAACATGAATCCGAAGCACGCTGCCGACCTCGAACATCGGCCGGCTGCATTCGTAACGCCGCGAACCCAGCAAGAATCCGATCTTGACCGGTTCGCCACGCAGCCGCGCCGCATGCCCTGCATGCGCGGCGATCGCTTGCGCCATGTATTCGATACCGACCCAGCCGCCGACACCGTCGCTGCCGCAAAACAGACTGTCCGATCCGATCGTGACTTCAGCACACAAGTTCTCTGCATCGACCGAGATCACGCGATCGAGCAGCACCATCGGTCCCGCGTGCGGCACAAGAGAGCGAATGTCCGGCATGTCCATGTCATTCCCTTCCGAATACAAGCGCTGCATTAGCGCCGCCAAATGCGAACGAATTACTCAAGGTCCAGCGCAACGGACGCCCGGTACGCGCACCGATTTCTGCCGTGTACAGCACCGGCAATCCAGGATCGGATGCGCCATCCCACAGATGGGGCGGCAACCTGCCTTCAGCGTTGTCGTCCTGCATTGCGAGCCAGCACAGGCCGGCTTCGATTGCGCCGGCCGCGCCCAACGCGTGACCGGTGAATGGTTTGGTGGAACTGACCGGCACCGCATCGCCGAACAGCGCATGTATCACACGCGATTCCATGGCGTCATTCTGTACTGTCGCGGTGCCATGCAGATTCACATAATCGATTTGTTGTGCGCCGATACCGGCACGCGACAACGCGCTTTCAATTGCCAGCCGTGCACCGTTACCCGCAGGGTCCGGCGCCGACATGTGATGGCCGTCAGACGACTCGCCCCAGCCGCGTAGCGAAACGGCCGCCGGCTCGCGGCTCATCAGGAATAACGCTGCACCCTCGCCGATATTGATGCCGTTGCGATTCGCACTCAAGGGATTGCAGCGGGCGGCGCTGACCGACTCCAGCGATGCAAAGCCCGCCACCGTGAAAGCGCATAACGAATCGACGCCGCCTGTCAGCACTGCATCGACCACTCCCATCCGGAGCAGGCGTGCTGCACTGGCCATCGCCTTGCTGCTCGATGCGCACGCGCTCGAATGCACATACGCGGGGCCGGCCACACCCAGCGTTGCCGCCAGCATGGATGCGGGCGAACCCAGTTCCTGCTGGCCATAATGAAAATGCGCCGGCAACGCACCCGTCACCGCATGCTCGCGCAACGCGGCTTCGCTTTCCGCGATACCGGAGGTGCTGGTGCCAATCAGGATACCGACGCGGTCGGCGCCAAAGCGGTCGATGGCCGCGTCCACCTCCGGCCGAATTTGCGCCAGTGCGGCCAGTGCCAGCCGATTATTGCGACTGCGTTCGTGCAGCGGCAGATGATCGACCGATGGCAAAGACGTATCGACGCGACCCAGCGGCAGCATGCGTCCTGGCGAATAACTATCCATCATGACGACACCGCTGTCGGCCCCCTCGAACATGCGTCGCTTGATGGCGTCATGCGCATGGCCCAGCGGGCAGATGATGCCGAGATGATTGAGATAGATCATCCTAGAAACGGCAGTTGGACAGGTGCGAGTGTGCATTTTTCCGGCCCTCTGGCTAGGCGCGACGACGACGCGGACTGCATTCCGTTAGGAGAAGCAACGACGCCAGAGGGCCGGAAAAGTGTGCAATCGCGCCTGTAGCGCTCTCACCCAATCGGTGAGGGTTATCGAACGAATGAAAGTCAGCATTCATAAGGCTTTCCAGATAAAAGTGAGCGGTCAACTGCCGTTTCTAGGATCATGTTACGGCGCGCTTGGCGACGAGAGGATAGTCAGCCGATAACCGTAACGCAGGTTCGACAATTCCACTGTTCCGTTCCAGCGCGGCTGGCCGCTATAGTTGATCACCATTACCGGCGTACCGTCTGAAAACAAGGTTCTGCGTCGCTCGGTATCTTCGATGCGCCATCCGTCCGGCAGCGCCTGCCGAATCACCTCGACCGGCCAGTAGGTCAATTGAATGTCTTCCAGAATGTCTTCGCTGCGTACACGCTTTGGCAGCAGGAAATGCCGCCACGATGTGAGCGTCGCGCCGTCGTAATTCATGGTCAGCACGCGCTGTCCGAATACGAGACCGACCATCGCGAGATGCTCGGCATCGATTTCGAGTGCGACGTCCAGTTCTTCGATACGTTCTTCGCGCTCCACGGTCAGATGCTGCTGCAGGCTGACCGATTCCCCCAACGCCGCAGGCGGCAACTTCAAGCCCAGGCGCGCTACTTGTGATTGTGCCATCGTACATCCTCCAAACATCAGCGCGGCCAGGTAGAACACCGCACGCCGCATTATTATTCCTGGTTGCATAATTCTTCCCCCTCTACCATGCTGGCCTGTGGCACGGGCTCCGTTCCGAAGCAAGGAACGATCAACCAGACCAGAGCCGTACCGATCAACATCGTGAGTCCGAACGCCTGCAATGCCGGCGTCTTGCTCAATCCTAACAGCCCAAACGACAGCAGCGTACTGACGGCCGACAAGCCCACAGCAAGCCAGGCTGCATACTCGCGCCGGTCGGGATGTTCTTGCATGAAAATGCCGTAATCGACGCCGATGCCCAACAGCAACATCAAGGCCAGAACATGGAATAGTTGCAGTTGTTGGCCAGTGATGCCAAGCAATGCCACGGTAGCCGCGCTCGCCAGCGCAGCCGGCATCAGCACACGCCACGCCGAGAAGCGATAGCGCGGATATAACAGGCAGTACACGGCGACGTACGATAACAGCACGACCCAGCCCATGTATTGACGATACCGGCCAAGCACGGAAGAAATTTCCGCGACCTTGTCGACCCACTGCACGCCTTCCAGACCCACGGCCACATTCTGCAACACAGGCATGCTGACGCTACTCATGCCGCGCAAGGCTACGATACTGGCATAGCCGCCGGCGACCTGCCCCAGCCACAAGTGACGCCATGGCTCGCTCGCCGGCGCTTGCAAAAAGTCATCCGGCGCAAGAACGGCCGCCGCCGCAAGTGCATGCTCGCGCGTGGCGGCAACCCATTCCGTGCTCTCGCCGATTTGTGCCGCCACGCCGGCCAGCGCCGCCCCCTGTGCCAGCAATTTCTCTTCAATCAACCGGCGGCGTGTCGCCTGCGTCTGCGCTGACGGCACCCAGTTCGAGATCGCCTGATAGCCGCCAATGATCTTGTCTGCAATGAGCGGGTCGAGTTTTTGCGTCAAGCCTTCTTCCCGTTGCAACACGATGTCAGGCGTCGCACCGCGCACCAGGTAAAACTGCACCGGTGTGGGCGCATCGAGCAGCTTGCCCAGCTTGATCTGATCGGCAACCAGATTCTTCGGTGAATTCTGCAGCAGGCGAATGTCGTCGTTGACGCCCAGGCGCGACCAGCCGAACCCGACCAGCACGATGAACAGCAAGGCGGCAATCATGGTCTTGCCGTCAGCACGCAGCACGGGCCAGCGCAGCAGGCTGGCGCCATACCAATTCGCCACACGCACATTTTTCAAGGTGTTCGCATTGAGCAATAACGGAAACCAGCACACCACCGTCAACCACGCAAATATCAGTCCCAATCCGGAAAACAACGCCATCTGGCGCAATCCCGGGAACGGCGTCAGCGCGAGTCCGGTGTAGCCGATCACTGCCGCCACCAGAGTCAGCAGCAGGCCGGGCATCAAGCGGCGCAGCAAGCGGGACGAATCCATACCGGCATCGGCGCGCAGGCGGTTGCACAGGAAATAGATTCCATAGTCCTGCGCCACGCCGATCAACGTGGCGCCAAAGACCAGCGTGAGCAGATGCACGCGCTCAAACAGCAGCCAGCAAACGGATAACGCGCCAAGGCAGCCGATGCCAATGGAGAGCAGGATCAATGCGATCGGTTTGAAAGAATGGAATGCGAACCACATCAACAGCACGATACCGAGCAGAGACCCGATGCCGATGGTGGACACTTCCCGGCTGGCCTGCTCGCCGGCGGCAGCGGCATGCAACACCATGCCGGCCGCCACCACCTCGGCTTTGGGCACTGCCTTGCCTGCCGCCTCACGCGCCTGGTTCAACAAAGGCATGACCCTCTGCTGCGCACTGATCGAAAAAGCAGGTACGCGCAAGGTCATCGGCAACACCACATATTGGCGTACGCCGTCCGCGACAAACAAACGGCCGTCACGCGGACGCACCGGCGTCTCCTGCGCGCGCGCCTGTATCCACCCGGCGAACAAGCCAAATGGATCGTCTTGCCACGAACCCAGTTTCGGGCCTGCAAACGGGCTGTACAGCTTGCTCAATGCGGTATCGACCCAGGCCTGCTTCGGCTGATTACGCAACGCTGCCTCATCCTGTGGCGTCATCAGCGCCAGGCGATGCTTCTGGAACAACGCCAGCCAGTCACGCTGCGCCTGATCGCCAAGCCCATCGGAAAATTGCAGCAGTTCGCCATGGGGTGCCAATACCGCACGATAGGCATCGGCCGCACGGCGCGCCTGATCCCAGTCTTCCGCGCCCACCAGCACGATGATCCTTTGCTGCGCCGAATCGACCATATGGGTGAATGCCTGCTGCAATACTGGATCGCGCTCCTGCACCGGCAACAACGCGAGGATGTCGGTGTCCGGCACGATTCGATTGTTCAGCCACAGATAGGTGGCATGCGTCAGCAGCAGACTGACGACCAGAGCCCAGATGACCGCGAGTACTTTGTGTTGCTTCAAAATAGCGCTGCCTCTTCAGGCATCATGGCCGACTCACCGGGCTGGATGCTGGAAAAGACAATGCTGGTGCGATCGCCGCTCTCTTCGCTGATCGTAATGTTTTTGACATATGCAGCGCCGTCGAGCGCAATGCTACCAATCGCCCTGGCCAATGCCGGTTCGCGCGCCTTCAGCGCAACGCTCCAACTGTTGTCCCGAATGCTGCCATCGACTTCAAACAGGGTCTCGAGTTGCCCCAGATCGCCCGCTAGCAAAGAGAACAGCACGCCGTTGATCATGCGCACGGTCGGTTCCTGTTTCGCATCGATGCGCATCGTGACGCGCTCGCCCTGCAGATGGACGATTTCTTCGCGGGTCAGGCGCAGCGTATTGGGAAACGGCTGCAGGGTGCGCCACAATATGCCCTTGCCTGCGACCACGCAGAAGCGGCCGTTCGACAGCAAAGGTTTTTTTATGCCGGCCAGTTGTTTGCTTTGGTCGAAGCGACCGCACAGCATTTTCGGTTTGGCCAGCATCGCCTGGATTTTCGCTACCGGTGCGGCGGCAAACAACGGCATCGAAGCAAGCGCCAGGCAACAGGCGATCAGTCGGCGTTTCATGATAGTTGGACTCCCAATTTTTCAAACAGTACTGGCGGTGACACAAAGCACATTTCACCGGTTGCGATGTCGACCGCGACCTGCATCGTGCTGGCGCGCGTCAAACGGCGACCGCTCGCAGCATCAGTGATCACGTAATCGATCTTCAGGCGATTTTCCCACTCGACGATCGAGGCGCGCAGCTTGATTCGCTGACCGAAGGTCGCAGGTGCTACGTAACGCAGATGCATATCGATCACCGGCCACGTATAACCCGATTCTTTCATCTGCATGTAGTTGTAGCCGATGCTTTCAAGCAGCGCACAACGTGCAATTTCCAGATACTTGACGTAGTTCCCGTGCCACACGATCTGCATCGGATCGAGATCGAAAAACTGCACTTGCAGCTCAATCTCGGCGGACCAGCGGCTGGGTGCTTTATTCATACAATTTCCAGGAGCGGGCGCGAATGTGCTCGAGCATCAGACGCAGGTCCGGTTCCAGCCGGCGGTCTTCTTCGATGACGCGGATATCGCCGGCCAGCATGTCGAGCATTTGCTGCAGCGGTGCTTCCGGCGCCACCGCAGGACTCACCCGACGACGCAACCAGACGCCCTGCTGCACCGTGATCAGCAAGGCGGCGGCCACCTGCTCGGTCAACTCCAGCACGCGCAAACAGTCACGTGCGGCGATGGTGCCCATGCTGACCTTGTCCTGGTTATGGCATTCGGTCGAACGCGAGAACACCGAGGCCGGCATGGTCAGCTTGAGTGCCTCGGCCGTCCACGCCGACACACTGATCTGCAGCGCCTTGAGGCCATGATTAATGGCCGCGCGCGGTCCCTGCATGCCGGAGAGATTGGCCGGCAGGCCATTGTTGTAACGGCTATCGACCAGCAAGGCCATCTGGCGATCGAGCAAATCGGCCAGATTCGCAACGGCATTTTTCATGCTGTCCATCGCAAACGCGATATGGCCGCCATAGAAATGCCCGCCGTGCAGAATGCGCTCGCCCTCGGCATCGATGATCGGATTATCGTTGGCGCTATTGAGTTCGTTTTCGATCGACTGGCGCAACCACGGCAGCGCATCCGCCAAAACGCCGATCACGTGCGGCGCACAACGGATCGAATAGCGGTCCTGCAAACGCTTGCCGTTGCGCGGCGGTTGATCGCACGGCAGATCCTGGCGCAACCATGCAGCCACGCCTTGCTGGCCCGGATGCGGCTTGACCGAAAACAAAGTCGCATCGAAATGGTGGGCGTTGCCGTCCAACGCAAACGATGCGAGCGCGGTAATCCGCGTGGTCAGCCGGGTCAGGTACTCGGCGCGCGAATACGCCAGACAGGCCAGCGCCGTCATCACCGCAGTGCCGTTCATGATCGCCAGCCCTTCCTTCGGCCGCAGGCGCAAGGGCGTAATGCCGGCGTCGGCCAACGCCTGCGCCGCTGGCACCTGCATGCCGTCGCGCCACACTTCGCGCTCGCCGCACAGCACCGCGGCAAGATAGGACAAGGGCGTGAGATCGCCGCTGGCGCCGACCGAACCTTCGGACGGTATCAGCGGCAGCAATCCGCATTCAAGCAATCGGGTAATTTGTTCCAGCAGTTCGACGCTGACGCCGGAGTAACCCTTGCACAGAGATGCGAGCCGCGTGGCCATCACCGCCCGTGTCTGGACCGGATTGAAATACTCACCCAGTCCGCAGCCATGGTAGGTGTACAGATGGTGCGGCAGTTCGGCCACCAGTTCCGGCGGCACCGTGACCGTGCACGAATCGCCATAACCGGTAGTCACACCATAAATCGTGCCGTCTTCGCGTAGTAGCCGGTCCAAAAAATCGGCACCGCGCGCGATCGCGGCGCGAAACTCGGGCGCATCGGACAACACCGTGCACGCCGATCCATGCGCGATATCGACAATATCTTCGATCTGCAGACGGCCCTGGTCGAAGCGAACGGCACGCAAGGTATTCTTGAGGTCAGCAGGATGCATCGGTGGTGTCCATATCAGGTGAATGCCAGAAATCGTAAAAATTAAACCATTGCAAAGGGGCGCGCAGGCAGAAATGCTCGAGCCGCCCTGCATATTCTTGCGTCAACTGTGCAAGCGCCGCATCCCGTTCCTTGCGCGGCAAGCGAACCGATGCGCGAAACCGTTCGAAATGAATTTCGGAGCGGCGTCCGCTGACACGCATCGAAAACAGCAGGTAGACCGGACATTGCAGCAGGCTTGCAAGGACAAACGGGCCGATCGGAAAAGCGGCACGTGCGCCGAGAAACATGGCCGTCGACACACGCGGATTGGGCGATACCGGCACCCGGTCGCCCGCAATTACCACGAATTCGCCCTGCCCGATTTTTTCGGTCAACAGCATCGCAGTCGCGGGCGACATTTCCGTCACCTGCAACAGGTTCAACTGGCTGTCCGGATCGAGTTGCGCCAGCAATTGATTGAATTTTTTCGCATGCTTGGTATGCACCAGCACCGTCAATTTCAACCCGGCGCGTTGCCGCGCTAGAATCCGTGACAGTTCGAGATTACCGAAATGCGAACAGATAATGAGGCCTCCACGCTGCTGTGCGATGTCATCAGCCAGTTGCTCTTCGCCAAAAAAAACCGTGTCGCCGACATTGAACAATCCGCCCCACAACAGCATTTTGTCGAGTATGCATTCAGCGAAGGACGCGAAATGGCGCATCACCGCAAAGATGCCGTAACCGATGGTCTGCACTGGTTTGAAAGTACTGACGCGCCGCAGATAACCCGCCGATGCGGCACGCGCAGCCGGCTTGGCGATCATGTACCAGGCCAGCACCGGATACAGCACGACGCGGAACGGCCAGCGGCCGAACATCCGGTAAATCCAGAACAGCAAACGCATGCCTGCCACGAAGCTGGCTTCATTTATCTGCGCCCAGTGCCTATCCTTCGCGACTACGATTGGCGCCGTCATCGCCGGCGCCATTTGCGCAGCATCAGCTTCGGCAGCCGCAGCAGCATGCCGAAAAACAGCGTCGCATGCATCCATGAAATCCGCACGTTGTCGAGCCAGACCCGGAAATGCGACACGCCGTCGCTCGGATAGCCGACGCGGGTCGGCACATTGACAACTTCCAGCCCATCCCAATGCAGCCGCACCAACACATCGGTATCGAAATCCATCCGTTCCCGCAGCTTGCGGCGCCGGGTCAGTGCCAGCACAGACGCCACCGGATACACGCGGAAACCACACATCGAATCCTTGATCTGCAGCGACAGGGTATTGATCCACACCCAGACGTGCGTCAGATAGCGGCCATACAGGCGGATTGCCGGTACCGATTCATCGTAGACCGGGTATCCGGCGATGACGGCCACCGGTTTCGCCGCGGCTTGTGCGAGGAAGCGCGGGATGTCGGCCACATTGTGCTGTCCATCGGCGTCGATCTGCAGTACGTGGCTGTAGCCAGCATCCGCCGCATGACAAAAGCCGGTCATCATCGCCCCGCCCTTGCCGCGATTGATGTCATGCCGCAGCAATGTGATCTGGCTCGGCGATGCTGCAGCCAACTGATCCAGCACTCGTGCACAGGACTCGCAGCTGCCGTCGTCGACCAGGATGCATGCCAGATCATGCGCCAGCACCGCGCGCACCACGGCACTGATGGCGTGCTCGTGGTTATAGACGGGAATCAGAACGCACGGCTTAAACATCGGCTGCTCCAAACATGATTTTTCCGCTTGCATGCTGCGCCGTCTTCGAGCTGTAGCGGAACGTCAGGCTCGCTTTGACCGGATCATGCAGCAGCTCCAGCGTAAAACCCATTTCCGGCCGAATGACCTGCTGAAATTTCAGCGCATGAATGGCACGGAATGCAGGCGGCAAATCGAAACACTCCCGTCCGATCGCGATTGCCCATTCCACTTGCACGATGCCGGGCAGGATCGGCGTATCCGGAAAATGTCCTTCGAAATACAGCAGATTGGCCGGCGCTGACAATTCGAACAGCGCGCGTTGCGTATCGCTTTCCAGCAAGCGCCTGCGCGGCATGGTCGGTCGCGCTGAAGGCTCGGCCACATCCAGCAATGCAGCCAATTGCGCATGCGTGGTTTTACCCTGCGTGTTTACCGGCAACGCGTCGAGATAACGCCAGGTGCGTGGCAACGCGATGCGCTCGACGGATTGCGCCAGGATTTCGCGCAACATGCGATTGAGCGCGAGCTTGCCAGACTCGGCCAGCACTCTGCGGCCGGTATCCGACAGCACGACAACCGCGACAACCTGCTGGCGTTTTCCTTCAATGACAATGACGCGCACTTCGCTCACCAGTGGTGATTTCATCAACTGCGCTTCGATCGCATCGAGTGAAATCCGCTTTTCTTCTATCTTGACAATGCGGTCGACCCGCCCCTGCAGCAGGAAACGTCCCGCGTCTACCGCTTGCGCGCGATCCGCCATCCGCATCCAGTTGTCGTCAGGCAGATGCGCCGAACTTACCTCCAGCACACCGTCGTCGGGCACGATGCGCCACTTGACGCCAGGCATCGCAGTCCAGGTTTCATCAGCATCGGGCGTTCTCTGACGCCACGCGATGCCGCCGGTTTCGGAGCTGCCATACACTTCGATCGGCACCTGCTGCAACATGCTTGCAGTCGTATGCACGACATTCAGCGGCAGGGGGCCACCGGAAGAAAACACCGCGCGCAAACGATGCGTTGCGGTCGCCCACACCGGGCTGTCGGGCAGGCGCTTCAGATGCGCGGGGCTCGAGATCAATATGCAATCGCGGGCGGCGGTTGCCTGCACCAATTCTTCCGGAAATGTAAAACTGCGCGCCTGTATCGCACGGCCCGCCGCAAGCGGCCACAACACCTTGAACAGCAATCCGTAAATATGCTGGTGCGATACGGTTGCCACGATATCGGCTGCGCCAAGCACGGCGCCGAACAGGGATTCCAGCGTTGCCACTTCGGCCGCCAATTGCGACAGCTTCTTTGGCACCGCTTGCGCTTGCCCCGTGCTGCCGGAGGTGTACACCACGAGTCCGATAAAGTCGGGCGTCAGGTGACGAAAATCGCAGTGCTCGCCATCGTTATCTTCGAGTTGCGGTGAAACAGGCATCCACTCCGCCGCAAATTCGCCCAGGTAGCCATCGACAACCTGCTGCAATCCGGCGCACGTTGCAGGCAATGCATCGGACGGCAAATAGATGGTCTTGCCCGACTGCCATGCGCCCAACAATGCAGCAGCGAATTCGAGACTGTCATTGAAATAGAGGGCGAAATCACAGCCCGGCGTACGCTGCAGCAACCGGTACCATGCCTCGACCCGTGCGACAAATCCGGCGCGCAGCAGCGGCGTGCCATCGCGCCATGCGACCGTATCGGCATGCGGCCGTACCGTGCTCAGCAGATCCAGCATATCGACGTATTCAGACATTGTGCTGCCGCTTGAAGCGCAAGCGCACCAGGTACTCGCCGCCGAACAGCACGCCCATGAGGCCATACGCGATGACACCGTTATAAAGCGACCAGATCGCCGGCGATGCAAACAGCGCAGTCGCCAGCGCGATTGATCCGTTGATCACAAAAAAGACGCACCAGACTTGCGTCACGCGACGGGTATAGGCAATCGCTGCCGCAGGCAAGTCCGGCTCGCGCAGGCGCGCAATGCGCTCCACCAGCGAAGGGGGCGCAATCAGGCTGTAACCGAAGACGCCCAGCATCACCATGCTGACCAGCACCGGATAGAGCTGCAAGGGCAGCAATGCATTGCCCCATACGGCAAGTGCCGCGAGCAGCAGTGCGCCGCCAATCCACCAGCGGCCGGCCTTGTTGATTTTCAGTGTGAGCAGGCGCGTCACCGCGGCCAGCAAAAGCAGACCGGCCAGCAGCCGTGGCTCCACTCGCCCGTGGCCGAGCCAGATAGCAAGGGGATACAGCAATGTGACAAGGACCGGCAGCACGGTCAGAATCAGACGGTTTATATTGCTTACTCCGCCAACAAATCGGCCAGTGCATTGACGACATCCTGCACTGTGCGAACCGTCTTGAATACGTCTGGCTGCAAGCGCTTGCCGGTCAATTGTTTCAGCTTTACCGCCAAATCGACGGCATCGATGCTGTCGATGTCGAGTTCGGTGTACAGATTGGCCTGCGGCGTAATTTTGGATTTATCGAGCTCGAACATCTCATGCAGCACGTCCACGATCCACACGTAGATTTCATCCTTGCTCATTGTGCTGGCCAGAACCATTTCCATACTCCCTTACTTTTTTCTATGACTGACGATCATTGCCGCAAGCGACTGGATCGAACCGAAGTGCCGACGCGTCTCTTCCGAATCGGCCGACAAGGAAATGCCATAACGCTTCTGCAGCGCGACGCCGAGTTCAAGCGCGTCGATGGAATCCAGTCCGAGGCCTTCCACGAATAGCGGCGCTGCGCTATCGATGTCGTCCGCGCTGATATCTTCCAGTTGAAGAACGTCGATGATAAGTTGTTTGACTTCTGCCTCAAGCGACTGCATGGCGTTCGTTTTCCTTAATAAAGTAATTCTGCAAATAATCGGTCAAATGCCGTGCCGCCAGCCCGTCGCTCTTGGCTGCCGCGATGAACGGGTGGATATCGATGTCTTCCTGCACCTCGATACTGAAATGCACCCATCGCGCCGGCACCCTCCACCATTTATCGCCTTTGCCCAAGGTGCGGGGCGTGCAGCGAATGACAACCGGGGTCACGTTGCGCATGCCGCGCACGGCAACGTTTGCCGCACCGCGTTTAAAGGTCAGTGCGCCGTCTTCCGGCGTTCGCGTTCCCTCAGGGAAAATGATCAGATTGCTGCCGCCGCGCAACGATGCGATGCAGTCCTCGATCAAGCCAGCCCCATGGTCATTGTTGATATAGCCTGCAGCACGCACCGGTCCATGCGTAAAAGGGTTGTTCCACAATTTGCTTTTGACGATGCAATCGGCCCGTTTTACAAATGCCATCAGAAACACGGTGTCGATCAAAGTCGGATGGTTTGCCAAAATCAGCAAGCCATGACGTTCGAGTTTTTCCAGTCCCTTGAAATCGTAACGCAGCACGCCCAAGCCGCGCATCAAACCGACAAAGCCGCGAAACGCCAGTCGAATCACGCACCGTGCAATCATGATGCGCAGCCGGCATTCCCAAATAAACAAATTGAGTAGCGGGAAAACCAGCATGCGCAACAGCAAGCCGCCGACACCGAATATGAAAAAGCTCAGGCCGGTACCCAGCACGCGCCAATAACGCCCCACTCCGTCAAGCATCGCGCGCCCAGTGCCATGTCTGCTTGCCGTTGACGCGATCCATTTTCCGGTCCTGGCGCAAATGAAAGCGCAAAATCTCCAGGCCAGACGGTAACCGATAGTCAACTGAAGTGCGCTCTTCGGCAGCCGCCGACCAACTGAGAGACACCACGTCCCGGTCCGGCGCCTGCATTAACCAAGCCCAGGCATAGGGTTGTTCATCTCTGTCATGGTAGTGCGCATAAATTGCCGGCAACGGGCAATCGTAAGCTACCAGCAAGACGGACGGTTCACCATCTGCTAGCAAGCCGCAGGCTTCGATAACCGCGTGCTCAATCGTCCCATGCCCCGCGCTCAGTGCGATATTACTGGCCCGATCGCCACGCGCAATGGAAAACATTCCGCCTGCGGCATTATGGACCGACAGCCCGAACGACGTCGGGGAAAGCGGCTCTCCTCGTGCAAGATCGGACAACAGATCGACGGAGCGCGACACTTCACCGTGCCGCGAACAAAATACGGTAGGAATATTGGAACGGCCATCCAGACATTGATAGGCGACTTCAAGTGCCATTTTGCCAAGAAAGCCTACGCGCCGACGCAACATCACCGGCATTGCGCGAACCGGCGGCTCCACACCAGCCGTGATAGCGCAATCATCTTGCGCCCACGCAATCCATGCTTCACGCGTTTCCACACCCGGAGCCCACGCAGCATCAGACGTGATAGAAAAACTGACTCCTTGGAAACTCATTATTTTTATGTCTCTGCTGCCACACCAAACCAAAGCCGGCGCGTAGATGATTTTTGGCTTGAACCACTTTTTGTCAATCGGAAATTATAAACCAATTGAGCATAATCAATATTGAAAATATTGCAACAAACAGAGATTTTACGAGCTTGTTGTATTTCGACGATGTCGCATGACTTTCCAGGGAGAGGCTATTTGACGGTCTTTTACTTAGGCGATTTCCTGAAAAGAAAATACCCCCTTGCACCGTGCTGGCGGGCGCATTGCTGCGTTGCCCCTCGCTAGTGTGGCTCGCCACACGTCGCTCGGGGCACCTTGCACTGCATCCCGCCAGTGCAGCGCAAGGAAGTATTTTCTTTCCCGAAAACCGCCTTATTTCACAATTCGGTAGCACGGATTGTATTTTTTCCCGGGTAACTTCATACGGTGCTGCGCCACAAAAGAAGCGAGCAGCGCATCCATCGGCCCCATGATTGCAGTATCACCGTGAATTTCGAACGGACCGTTTTTTTCAATTGCGCGTATTCCCTGATCCTTCACATTGCCCGCGACCACGCCCGAAAACGCCCGGCGCAAATTCGCCGCCAGCAGATGCCTCTCCTGATTCTTGTGCAATTTCAGATTGCGCATGCTGGCATGAGTCGGGACAAACGGCTTCTGGAACTCATGATCTATCTTCAGCAACCAGTTAAAGTAATAGGCATCGCTCTTGCTCTTGCGGAATTCGCGCACCTGCTTGATACCCGCCTCCATCTCTTGTGCGACGCGTGCCGGGTCGTTGGGAACGATCTTGTAAAGCTTTTGCGCATCGCTGCCCAAAGTCTCGCCAATGAAGTGATCGATCTGCCTGAAATAGTCTTCCGATCCTGCCGGGCCGGTAAATACCAGCGGGAATGGAATACCCGCGTTATCCGGATGTAGCAAGATGCCGAGAATGTAAAGAATTTCTTCCGCTGTCCCGGCGCCGCCTGGAAACACCACAATGCCATGCCCGACACGGACAAACGCTTCAAGGCGCTTTTCGATATCAGGAAGAATGAGAAGATCGTTGACGATCGGGTTGGGCGCTTCGGCGGCGATGATTCCCGGCTCGGAGATGCCGAGATAGCGTCCATTATGAATGCGCTGCTTAGCATGGCCGATGGTGGCGCCTTTCATCGGCCCCTTCATCGCACCAGGGCCGCAACCGGTACAGATATCCATGGCGCGGATGCCGATTTCGTACCCTACCTTCTTGGAGTAGTCATATTCGGTGCGCGAAATCGAATGCCCGCCCCAACACACCACCAGATTCGGATTGATCATCGGGCGCAGCACATTCGCATTGCGCAGAATATGAAATACCGAATCGGTCACACCTTCCGACGTTAATAAATCAAATTTCGGATTGTCGGTGATTTCGTTGTTGACGAAAATAATATCGCGCAACACCGCGAACAAATGCTCATGAATCCCCTTGATCATCTTGTCGCCGACAAACGCAATTGCAGGAGCACCTTTTATGTCGAGCTTAATGCCGCGTTCGCGTTGAATGATGGTGATATCGAACGACTGATAACGCTCCAGCAGTTCCTTGCCATCATCAAGATCGTTGCCGCAATTGAGCACTGCGAGCGAGCAATTGCGGAATATCTCGTAAAGCCCGCCTTGGCTGTTGTCCCGCAATTTATTGACTTCAGCCTTGGACAAAACATCCAGACGGCCTTCTGGCGAAATTTGTGTATCGACTACATCGTATTGCATGGTTTTATTTTTCCGGATAGGTGATGTGATAGCGATGATTGTACGTTTTCGCGGCTAATTATTGTGACATCTATACCCTCATAATAATGCCACAAGGAAATATACATGATACGCACACCTTCCCTTGGGATTGTATTTTTCTGGAGGCGCCGTCAACCCATAAGGATCGTTAACGAAAAAAGACCGCATTGCGCGGCCTTTCTGATGAAGCTAACTAATTAATTCTTGGCGGAAAGGGTCGGATTCGAACCGACGGTACGCCTAAACGTACACTGGATTTCGAGTCCAGCGCATTCGACCACTCTGCCACCTTTCCTACTTCAGTCGTTGCTTGCGGCATCGGAATGCTGCAAAGCATGAAAGTATATCAGAGTCCGGCCCCAGAGGAAATACCCGTTGTGATTGAAACTCTCAATTGTCGCAGTCCATTTTCGCTCCAATTTGCCCGTTTCTTTTTGATTGCCATCAATAATGACCAGCCTTACGGCGTCAAACGTTCCAAACCGCCCATGTAAGGCCGCAACACTTCCGGAATCTCGACGCTGCCGTCCGCCTGCTGATAATTCTCCAGAATCGCGACCAGAGTGCGGCCGACGGCCAGACCGGAACCATTGAGCGTATGCGCCAACTCGGGTTTGCCTTGCGCGTTACGGAAGCGCGCTTGCATGCGACGCGCCTGAAATGCTTCGCAATTGGACAGCGAGGAAATCTCGCGATACGTGTTCTGGGCTGGCAACCACACTTCTAGATCGTAAGTTTTCGACGCACCGAAACCAATATCGCCCGTACACAGTGCCAACACACGATAGGGCAAGCCGAGCTTCTTGAGAATCGTCTCGGCGTGGCCCACCATCTCTTCCAGCGCCTCGTACGATTTTTCCGGGAGGACGATTTGCACCAGCTCGACTTTATCGAACTGATGTTGGCGGATCATGCCGCGCGTATCGCGGCCATAGCTGCCCGCTTCGGAACGGAAGCACGGCGTGTGCGCGGTGAGTTTGAGCGGCAGCGCATCGGCAGCGATGATTTCATCGCGCACGAGATTGGTCAGCGACACTTCGGATGTCGGAATCAGGTACAGCGATTCACCCTCACCTTCCTGCCCGCCCTTTTTAACCGCAAACAAGTCCGCTTCAAATTTCGGCAACTGGCCAGTACCGCGCAGCGAATCCGCATTGACGATGTAAGGCGTATAGCACTCGGTATAATCATGCTCATCCGTATGCGTGTTCAGCATGAATTGCGCCAATGCCCGATGTAAACGCGCGATGCCGCCTTTCATGACCGAAAAACGCGAGCCGGTCAATTTGGCCGCGACATCGAAATCCAGCCCGAGCGCAGCGCCGACATCGACATGGTCTTTGATTTCGAAATCGAACGTGCGCGGCGCACCGACTTTGCGCAGTTCCACATTGCCGGCTTCATCCTGGCCGACCGGCACAGACTCGTGCGGCAGATTCGGCACTGACAGCAGGAAATCGCCGATGCGCGCCTGCAATTCATCCAAGCGCGTAGCGGATGTTTTCAACTCATCACCAATACCGGCTACTTCCGCCATCACCACAGAGGCATCTTCGCCCTTGCCTTTCAGCATGCCGATTTGCTTGGACAGCGTATTACGCTTGCTTTGCAAGTCTTCAGTACGGGTCTGGATCTGCTTGCGCTCGGCTTCGAGCGCGTTGAAAGTGGTGACGTCGAGCTGAAATTTACGCGTCGCCAAACGGGCGGCGACGGTGTCGATGTCTTTGCGTAGGAGTTGGATGTCGATCATGGCATGCAAAAGTTAAAACGCTAAACCGCCATTGTACCAAGCGCGCCGTGCTTACCGCGACATGGACTCCGGCCTTCGCCGCAATGACTGCTATTTTTTGTCGTTTTTTCGAGCAGCCTGATCCAGCGACTTCAAATAAGCCAGCTTCTCGCCAATCTTCCCCTCCAACCCTCTCGGCGTAGGCTGATACCACCTTGGCTCCCCTATCCCATCCGGCAGATACGTCTCATCCGCCGCATAAGCATCCGGTTCATCATGCGCGTACCGATACAACTTGCCGTATCCAAGCTCCTTCATCAGTTTGGTAGGCGCATTACGCAAATGCTCGGGCACCGGCCGCGACTTGTCTTTGGCTATGAAGGCACGCGCTGCGTTATACGCCTTGTAAACCGCATTCGATTTGGCTGCGCACGCCAGATACACCACCGCCTGCGCCAGCGCCAACTCCCCTTCCGGCGAGCCAAGGCGCTCATAAGTCTCCGTCGCATCCAGCGCCAGTCGCAATGCGCGTGGGTCGGCCAAACCGATATCCTCGGAAGCCATGCGAATGATACGACGCGCCAGATAGCGCGGATCAGCACCGCCATCGAGCATGCGGACGAACCAATACAGAGACGCATCCGGATTGGAGCCGCGTACCGATTTATGCAGCGCCGAAATCTGGTCGTAAAACGCATCGCCACCTTTATCAAAGCGGCGCAATGCATCGCCCAGGCATTCGGCCAGCAGCGTCGCATCGACTTCCCGCTGATCCTTTGCTTGCGCCGCACGGGCGACGATTTCCAGATTATTCAGTAGCTTGCGTCCGTCGCCGTCGGCGCTGGCAATCAGCGTCTCCTTTGCATCCGGTGTAAAGCCAATGCCACTCAATTCATCTTTGCACGCACGGTCCACCAACGCAGTGAGATCATCATCCGTCAACGACTTCAGTACATAAACAGATGCCCGCGACAACAAGGCGCTATTCACTTCGAACGATGGATTTTCCGTCGTCGCGCCAATAAAGGTGAATAAACCGCTTTCAACATGCGGCAAAAAAGCGTCCTGCTGGCTTTTGTTGAAACGGTGGACCTCATCGACGAACAGAATGGTGCGGCGGCCGGAATTGGCACGGGTGACTTGCGCCCGCTCGACCGCTTCGCGGATATCTTTCACACCCGACAGGACCGCCGACAACGCGATGAATTCCGCTTGAAAACTATCGGCCATCAGACACGCCAGCGTGGTCTTGCCAACACCGGGCGGCCCCCACAGAATCATCGAATGCGGCTCACCAGACTCGAATGCGACGCGCAACGGTTTGCCGGAGGCGAGCAGGTGCTGTTGACCGATTACGTCTTCGAGCGATTGGGGACGAAGGCGTTCTGCGAGGGGGATTGAAGTCATGAAGTTCGCAGGATGAATGGGGCCGCACCCCTCTTGCATTTTTGAAATAACAATTTTATTGCTGGAAAATGTCAGCGCCTTTCGGCACCACAAACTTGAATTGCTCCGCCGTCATCACCGGATTCTTGTCGAATTTCTTGAATGACAACAACGATACCTGCCCGAATGCATCGCGCAATTCCATCGCTTGCGGCACGCCGTCTTTAAAAGCGATGCCGATATGGTCGAACGTTGTGTCTTTGGTTTTGGGCGTTGCATCCAGCCATTCCATGCCGTCTTTGGCACCAGCTTCTTTCAGCGTGAAATTCTTTTCCAGATCATTGCTGCCGAACAGGATCGCGGCAGGGGATGAGCCGAGCGCGCTACCGAGTTTCTTGACTGTGACTTGATTCAAATCCTTGTCGTAGATGTAGAGCTTTTCACCGTCGGCTTGCAGAAGCTGTTCGTAAGGTTTTTGGTACATCCAGATGAATTTTCCGGGCCGCGCGAACATGAAAGTGCCGGTAGACGGATTCGAGACTTTCGCGCCACCGGCACTGTCGGCTTTCACCAGACGTTGCGTGAATTCCCCTTTGGCGGCTTTCGTGGTCGCGACGAAGGATCGGAATTGCTCCAGCGCGGATGCATTTGCAAGCCACGGCGTAGACATGAGAAAACCGAGCGCTAATAATCTTGTGGAGAATCTACGAAAATGCTGTTTTGTATTTGAAGCGAGAGTCAAAATTTTTCCTATTCTGCTGTATTACCTGCCGGCACCAAAATTTCACGGTTGCCGTTGGATTGCATTGTCGATACCAAGCCGCTCTGTTCCATCTGCTCCAGCAATCGCGCCGCGCGATTGTAGCCGATACGCAAATGCCGCTGCACCAACGAGATCGATGCGCGGCGGTTCTTGAGCACGACGGCGACTGCCTGGTCGTATAACGCATCGGCCTCGCCGCTGCCGCCCCCTTCGCCACCGGATGCACCATCGGCGCCGTCTTCCGCGATGCCGCCTTCTAAGATGCCTTCAATATAATTCGGTTCCCCTTGCGCCTTCAGGTGCTGCACCACGCGATGTACTTCTTCATCGGAAACGAACGCGCCATGCACCCGCACCGGCAAGCCGGTACCTGGCGGCATGTACAGCATGTCGCCCATGCCCAACAGCGTTTCCGCCCCCATCTGATCGAGAATCGTGCGCGAGTCGATCTTGCTGCTGACCTGGAACGCGATGCGGGTCGGGATATTGGCTTTGATCAGGCCGGTGATGACATCCACCGATGGACGCTGTGTTGCCAGGATCAGATGGAGGCCGGCCGCACGCGCCTTTTGCGCGATACGGGCAATCAGCTCTTCCACCTTTTTGCCGACCACCATCATCAGATCGGCCAACTCGTCGATGATGATGACGATGGTCGGCAGTTTCTCCAATGGTTCCGGCTCATCTGGCGTCAAGCTGAATGGATTCGGGATCTTCTGTTCATTCTTGTCGGCTTCCTCGATCTTGTGGTTGTAACCGGCCAGATTGCGCACACCGAGCTTGGACATCAACTTGTAACGCCGCTCCATCTCTGCCACCGCCCAGTTCAATGCGTGTCCCGCCTGGCGCATGTCGGTGACGACCGGCGCCAGTAGATGCGGTATGCCTTCATACACCGACATTTCGAGCATCTTCGGATCGATCAGAATCATGCGCACAAAGTTCGGATCCGACTTGTACAGCAGCGACAGGATGGTCGCATTGATGCCCACCGATTTACCCGAACCGGTGGTACCCGCGATCAACAAGTGTGGCATCCGTGCCAAATCGGCGATGACCGGATTACCGGCGATATCCTTGCCAAGCGCGATGGTGAGGCTGGACGAACTGTCGTTATAGACTTTGGAACCTAGGATCTCGGTCAGGCGTACGATCTGCCGCTTCGCATTCGGCAGTTCCAGCCCCATGAAATTTTTGCCGGGAATAGTCTCCACCACGCGAATCGACGTCAGCGACAACGAGCGCGCCAAGTCCCGTGCCAAGCCGACGATCTGACTGCCTTTCACACCAGTGGCAGGTTCGATTTCGTAGCGTGTAATCACCGGACCCGGATAAGCCGCGACCACCTTGGCGTCGACGCCGAAGTCGGATAATTTTTTCTCGATCAGGCGGCTGGTGAATTCCAGGGTTTCGACGCTGACCGTTTCCTGCACTTCCGGCGCCTCGTCGAGCAAGGATAACGGTGGCAAATTGGTGTCCGGCAGATCGGTAAAAAGCGACACCTGCCTTTCCTTTTCGAGGCGTTCGGATTTTGGCACTGCGACGATTTGCGGCTCGATCCTGATCGGCGGCGCTTCGACGATTTTTGCGCGCTCCTGCACCACTACTTCTCCCCGTTTTACGGCGGCGGCAATCCCGACTTTGCGATCCTCGCGCGCTGCATACAGAGTTCGTGCGCCATTCACCAGGGCCTCCAGTGCGCCGCCAATGCGTTCCGCGACCGCCAGCCAGGACACATGGAAAAACAGGCTGAAGCCCAAGCCGGCCAGCAGCAGCAGGAACAAGGTCGCGCCGGTAAAGCCAAACGCTTTCTGCGCAGCGCCGCCGATCAGCTCGCCCAGCACGCCGCCGGGTGCGCGCGGCAATTGCACTTTCAGCGAGTACATGCGCAAGTATTCAATCGCGACACTACCAATCACCAGCAGCGCAAATCCCACGGCGCGAATCACGCCTTCATGGCGATGCTCCGGCTCGGGTTCTTTTTGCAGCAGGAATTTTTGCGACAAGTGCCGGTACCCGGCCATCACGGAACGCAGCAGCAGCACGCACCACCACCATGCGGAAAAACCGAAGATGAATAACATCAAGTCGGCCAGCCATGCGCCGATACGACCTCCCCAGTTGTTCAGCTTCGGCACGACATTCGCTTGCGACCACCCAGGGTCGACTTTGGAATATGTCAGGAAAATGAGGATCAGATACAGCGTAACTGCGGCGAGCATGAGCCAACGCGCCTCAGACAACAGGCGCACCAGCCGGTTTGGCAGCGGCTGCGTATCGGCCGGCTTGGTGTTGCGGGTATAGGTTTGGCTTGTTTTTGTCATAAATCCAGGCGTGTTGGCGCCAATGTGGAACTGATTTTACGAATGCCGTCAGTATCGGGCATCCCATGGATGTTTTGATGCTGCCATCCGCGCCTGCATGGCAGGTTCGTCTATAATCTTAACCAGTTTTCGAGCTTAATAATCCCCATCCGGTTGAAATTTCGCATGACGGCGACATATATAACGTATTAATTGCCTGTTTTCTCATCTTTCACCGGCGCCACTTTCCAATACCCTTTACTGCAGATAATCCTTATGATCACCCCCAAACACGCCCACGTCTTGATTCTCGGTTCCGGTCCGGCCGGTTATAGCGCAGCGGTTTATGCGGCGCGCGCCAATTTAAAACCGGTGCTCATTACCGGCATCGCGCAAGGCGGCCAGTTGATGACCACGACCGATGTGGAAAACTGGCCGGGCGACCCGATGGGCGTACAGGGACCGGAATTGATGCAACGGCTGTTGCAGCATGCAGAGCGCTTCAATACCGAAATCATCTTCGACCATATCCATACCGCAAAGCTGACTGAAAAACCGATTCGGTTGATCGGTGATTCGGGTGAATATACCTGCGACTCGCTCATCATTGCGACCGGCGCATCGGCCCAGTATCTGGGCTTGCCGTCGGAAGAAGCGTTCATGGGAAAAGGCGTATCGGCATGCGCAACCTGCGACGGTTTCTTCTATCGCGGGCAGGAAGTCGCGGTCATCGGCGGCGGCAACACGGCAGTCGAAGAAGCGCTGTATTTGTCTAATATTGCTACCAAGGTGACCGTGATCCATCGCCGCGATAAATTCCGCGCCGAAGCGATCCTGATCGACCGCTTGATGGCAAAAGTCACTGAAGGCAAAGTCGACATCAAATGGAACCACAAGCTGGAAGAAGTGGTCGGCGACGATAGCGGCGTGACTGGCATCAGGATCAAATCGGTCACTGACGATAGCGTGACATCGATTCCGCTGCACGGGGTCTTCATTGCAATCGGCCACAAGCCGAATACCGGCATTTTCCAAGGCCAACTGGAAATGCACAATGGGTATATCAAGACCAGGACCGGCCTGGAAGGCATGGCAACCGCCACCACCGTGCCAGGCGTATTCGCGGCTGGCGATGTGCAGGATCACGTGTACCGGCAGGCAATAACCAGCGCCGGCACGGGCTGCATGGCTGCACTTGATGCACAGCGCTATCTGGAAAGTCTGGAAGGATAAGGCGCCTCATATCCAGGGCTAAGGTACAAACGGAAAACGGTAACAGAACCCGCCATGTCTGCTCCCATCAAGGATTTCTCTGCCCTCAAGTCGCTGCGCAAGGATTTGAAAGCGCGGGACGAAGCACGCCGGGAGGAGGAAGCCGAGCGCCTGCGCCGCGAACAAGCGGCGCAGGTCGATGCCGGCATGTTCCGCCGCAGCATTGGTGATGTCGCGCCGCTCGCGCCATCGAACAAGATCGTATCGGTCGTGCCGCGCCCACAGCCGGTCGCACGTCAGCATCTGGCAGACGAACAGGCGGCATTACAGGAATCGTTATCGGATGAGTTCAGCGTCGAAACCTTGCTCGATACCGATGAAGCATTGAGTTTTTCGCGCAATGGCATTGGCCCGGATACGCTGCGCAAATTGCGGCGCGGCCATTGGGTGATTCAAAGCCAGCTCGATTTGCATGGCTTGCGTACCGACGAAGCGCGCGAAGCGCTGGTGGAATTTCTGCGCAATGTCGGCAAGCGCGGCCTGCGCTGCGTGCGCGTCATTCACGGCAAAGGTTTAGGTTCCATCAACAAGGAACCTGTACTGAAGAACAAGGTGCGGAACTGGCTAGTGCAGAAGGATGAAGTTATTGCGTTTTGCCAGGCGAGAGCCGCCGATGGTGGAGCAGGCGCGCTAGTTGTTTTGTTGAAAGCACATAGCTAACAGCATCCTGACAAAATGGCGAGTGAAACATAAGCCGGGTACTTGGCGAAGGCTTCGCCCCCTTGCAGGATCTGTATGCGCTTGCAGGCGCATAGTGCCACGCAGGCAGGCGTGGAGCAGTGCTCCACGAATTCCCTGCTTCGCCCCAGACTACAAATTCAATTCGATTCAGGTTCAGACAGCGTCCGGTCCCGTCTCACCGGTACGGATACGGATCACCTGCTCCACGCTACGCACAAAGATCTTCCCATCGCCGATCTTGCCGGTACGAGCCGCCTTGATGATCGCGTCTACCGCCTGATCGGCCACCTTTTCCTCGACCACTGCCTCAATTTTCACCTTCGGCAAAAAGTCGACCACATATTCGGCACCGCGATACAACTCGGTATGCCCTTTCTGGCGGCCAAAGCCTTTTACCTCGGTGACGGTCAAGCCGCTGATACCAACTTCGGCCAGCGCTTCGCGCACTTCATCCAGCTTGAATGGCTTGATAATTGCAGTAATTTGTTTCATGACAACTCCTTCGTTTGAATTTCAGCCTGTAGCCCTGATCAAGATTCACGAAACCGCGATGTGATCGGATAACGCCAGTCGCGCCCGAATGCGCGGTGTGTGACACGAATGCCGACCGGTGCTTGGCGCCGCTTGTATTCATTGATCTTGATGAGGCGCGTCACGCGCTCCACATCTTCCTTGCGATAACCGGCGGCGAGAATCTCGGCAATTCCGCGATTCTCCTCCATGTACATCTGCATGATGGCATCCAGCACTTCATACGGCGGCAACGAATCCTGATCGACCTGATCGGGACGCAACTCGGCGGACGGTGCGCGCGTCAGAATGCGCTGCGGAATCACATCGGAAATCGTGTTACGGTACTCGCACAAGCGGTAGACCAGTGTCTTCGCGATATCCTTGATTACCGCGAAACCGCCTGCCATATCACCGTACAGCGTACAGTATCCCACTGCCATTTCACTCTTGTTGCCGGTCGTCAGAACGATTGCACCATGCTTGTTGGACAATGCCATTAATATCGTACCGCGGATGCGAGCCTGGATGTTTTCTTCAGTGGTATCTTCCGGCAATCCCTCGAATTCGTCCGCCAGTGTCTTGCGAAATGCCGCAAAACAGTCGTTAATCGGCACTTCGTCATAACGTACGCCGACGCGCTGCGCCATATCGCGCGAGTCGACCCAGGATATTTCGGCGGTATAGGGTGACGGCATCATCACGGTACGTACCTTGGCGGCACCCAGCGCATCGACCGCGACAGCCAGCGTCAATGCCGAATCCACGCCGCCGGACAAGCCGATAATGGCCCCGGAAAATCCGTTCTTGCCGATGTAATCCCGCACCCCCAATACCAGCGCCTTGTACACTTGCGCCTCAAGCGACAGCTCGGCGGCGATGTTGCTCGATACCGGATGCGCGCCATCGAACTCGATAATCTGCAGATCTTCTTCAAAGTGTTTTAGTTGCGCGCAAACCGCTCCCTGGTCATTCAT
This sequence comes from uncultured Oxalobacteraceae bacterium, assembly GCA_966250375.1. Taxonomy (GTDB): domain Bacteria; phylum Pseudomonadota; class Gammaproteobacteria; order Burkholderiales; family Burkholderiaceae_D; genus CAMLDH01. Next base: position 15,382 of record CBINHE010000024.1, on the reverse strand, counting down.
CACGAATGAATTGCCATCGAAAATCAATTCGTCCTGGCCGCCCACCAGATTGGCATATACCAGGCCCAATCCCTGTGAAATGACATTGGCGCGCATCACGTCATGCCGCAGATGCTGCTTTTTCATGTGATATGGCGAGCCGTTCGGCACCAGCAATACCTGCGCCCCCGCCGCTTTGGCGCGCGCCGGCGCTTGCGGGAACCACGTGTCTTCGCAAATGTTGAGGCCGAAGCGGATACCTTTTACGGCAAATACAAAAGCCTCGGCTCCTGGAGAAAAGTAGCGCTTTTCATCGAACACTGTATCGTTCGGCAAGTCACTCTTGTGATACGTGCCAAGCAGCTTGCCATTGACGACGACGGATGCAGCATTGAATCGCGCGCTGTCCTGGGAAATCGGATGCCCGATAACCACATGCAAATCTTTGAACGCAGCAAGTTCAGCGATGAGTACGTCAAACGCCTCGGCAGTTTTTGCGTAAAATGATTGACGTAATAACAGGTCTTCCGGTGGATATCCGGCTAGTGCTAATTCTGGTGTTAATACGATATCGGCGCCCAGCTCGGCGGCGCGGCGGGAAAATTCGACGATTTTGGCACGATTGCTGGCAAAGTCTCCGACGATGCTGTTGATTTGGGCGATGGCGACTTTTACTGTCATGGCGGCGATTGAATCTTTGTAATGAGGCGGAAATCCAGTAGTGAATTATCGCACGCGTATTGTTTCTTCTCTGTCTGAAATCGGCCAGCCTGCGTGGGACGCGTTGGTCGGCATGCAAGCGGAAGCCAATCCCTTTCTGTCCTTTGCGTTCCTCGATGCATTGCACGAGACTGGTTGCGCATCCGCGAAATCAGGCTGGCAAGCGCAGTATCTGACGCTGTGGCGCGCCGATCAACTGGAAGGCGCGCTGCCTTTGTACGTGAAGAGCCATTCCTACGGCGAATACGTATTCGATTGGGCGTGGGCCGATGCCTATCAAAGACACGGCCTCGAGTATTACCCCAAACTGTTGTCGGCAATTCCATTTACGCCGGTGACCGGCAGCCGGCTGTTGGCGCGAGACAGCCCCTCCATGGCGGCGCTGATCCGAGCACTGAGGTCGCTGCAAAAGGACAATGGCCTGTCCTCCACCCATATCCTGTATCCGCCGCAGGAGCAGGCGGAAGCACTGAAACAGGCAGGCTTCATGTTGCGCACCGGCGTCCAGTTCCATTGGTTGAACGAGGGCTACGACAATTTCGATGATTTTCTGGCGCGGCTGGAACGCAAGAAACGAAAGAATATCCGCGCTGAACGCCGCAAGGTACAAGAAGCGGGTGTTACCTTTCGCTTGGTGCCGGGTGTCCAAGCGACCGAGGCCGATTGGCGTTTCTTCAAACGTTGTTACGATCGGACGTATGCAGCGCACTATTCAACGCCGTATTTGAATCTGGCATTCTTTTTGCGGATCGGCACCGGCATGCCGCAAAACATCCTGCTGATTGTCGCCGAGCGCGACGGTCAACCGATCGCCTCGTCGCTATTGATCCACACCGACCAGACCTTGTACGGCCGCTACTGGGGCACGATTGAAGAGGTACCCTGCCTGCATTTTGAAACCGCGTATTACCAGCCATTAGAGTTCTGCATAGCACAGCGGATTCAATGCTTCGAAGGAGGCGCGCAAGGGGAACACAAGATGGCGCGCGGCTTTCTGCCGCAAAAAACCTGGTCCGCCCATTGGCTGGCACAACCGGCATTCGCCGATGCAATCGAGCGCTTTCTGCAACAGGAACATGGCGGGATCGATTCCTACATCGATGAATTACATGAAAACAATCCTTTTCGGAAGCCTCCGCCCGAATAATTGGCTTAAAAAACATTTAATTACTTGAAAGTAACAGTGTCTCAAGGCATGCTCTTGGCATGATGACACTGCCCTACGCCGCTCCATGACCCACATACCTCCCGCCATTAGCAGAATCGGACGTTTTTATATTACGCAGGAACTCGGCAGAGGCTCCATCGGCACCGTATATCTGGGACACGACCCGATTATCGATCGCGATGTCGCAATCAAGACCTTCAGCACCCGACTGACGCCGTTCGAAAAAAAACAGCACGAACACCAACTCATCAACGAGGCACGTGCCGCTGGTCGCTTGTCGCATCCCAACATCGTGACTATCTACGACGCATCGAGTGAAGGCAACACGATGTTCATTGCAATGGAATATTTGCAAGGCCGCGAGCTCAGCAAATTATTGGATAAGGGTCACAAATTCAGCCACAAGGAAATCGCCTCCATCATCTGGAAAATAGCCGATGCCTTGAAGTATGCACACAAGAATGGCGTGATCCATCGCGATATCAAACCGGCCAATATTTTCATGGTTGGAGACCAACAACCGAAAGTCGTCGATTTTGGCATTGCGCGCGCGCCGAATCGCCTGTCGAATCAGTCGGAGCATATCGACCAACCGTACACGCTTTTTCACAACAATCTGCTCGGTACACCCAATTACATGTCGCCCGAACAGGCGCTGGGACGAGAGGTCGATCCGCGCACGGATGTCTATTCGCTGGGCGCCGTAATGTATGAGATGCTGGCCGGCTGCAAGCCCTTCCATTCCACCGGGACTGATGAGCTTTTGCAACTGATTGCCTACAAGGCGCCACAGGCGCCGCACGACATCAATCCGACGATACCGGCGGCGCTATCCCAGATAGTGATGAAAGCGATGAGCAAGCGACCGGAAAAACGCTATCAAAGCACGGAAGAAATGGCACTGGACGTAAAGCGCTATCTGACACATGAGCGACGCGCACGCCGTATCAAAAAATCACTTCCGGCGGCAGAGAAAACCATGTTATCCCGCCCCCACACCAACGGACGCAAGTTCGCATGGCTGGCGAGTTCAGCTTCCGCCATGGCAGTTGCGCTGACTGCCGCGTACCTCACGTGGCGGCATTAGAGCGAATTTCCCCAGATATCTGCGCAGCGATCGGGAGCCACTATTTCTGCCACATTCCGTACGCCAGCCAAAAGCAGATCAGGATTATTTTGCAATTCCAATATCCAGCGCACTGAACAGAAACAATACAATCTGTCTTAACTTTTCAAACTCCCCTCCGTCTGCCATGAAACCCAGCGATATCCTGCTTGCGCTTGTCACTGTCATCATCTGGGGCTTCAATTTTCTCGTGATCAAGATTGGCCTGCAGGGGCTGCCGCCGATCTTGTTTACCGCGCTCCGCTTCACCTTCGCGGCGTTGCCGATGGTGTTCTTCATCAAGCGTCCGGCGGTACCCTGGAAGCTGCTTGCAGGCTATGCGATGTTTCAGTTCGCGTTGCAATTCACTTTGCTGTTCTCCGGCATGAAGCTGGGATTACCTCCTGGTCTAGCATCACTGGTAATTCAGTTGCAGGCATTTTTCACGATCGGGCTGGCGATGCTGGTATTGGGCGAACGGCCATTGCCGTCACAGTTGCTGGGCGCATTGATCGCACTTTCCGGCATGGTACTGGTCGCATTGAATCTGGAATCGACCGCGACTGTGATCGGTTTCCTGATGGTGGTCGGCGGCGGATTTTCGTGGGCAGTTGCCAATATTTTTACCAAGAAAATTGGTGTCATCAATCCACTGGCATTGGTGGTATGGGGTTCGCTGCTGGCGTCGCCGCCACTGTTGATAGCGTCCGCCTTCATTGAAGGGCCGACCGCATGGGCTGCCGCAGCCGCACAGCTCAATTGGGTTTCGGTCGGCGCAGTGCTTTTCCAGTCGTATCCAAATACGATTCTGGGTTTCGGCATCTGGTCGGTACTGATGCGCAAATATCCAACCGCAACCGTTGCCCCCTTCACACTGCTGGTTCCGGTCACTGGCATGTTGAGTGCGGCCATCCTATTGGGCGAGCCGTTGCAATGGTGGAAAATCACCGCAGGCATGCTGGTATTGAGTGGCTTGGCGCTCAACCTGCTGGGTCCACGCATTATGCTTGCGCTATCTTCACCAAAATAATTTTGCGGACAATAAAAAAGCGCACCGCAGTGCGCTTTTTTTCAGACTCCGGCCAACAAAACGCAACTTATTAGAAATTGGGTTTGCTCGCCGCCTTATTGTAAGCCGTGATGCCCGACATGATTTCCGCTTTTGCTTCGTCTTGACCGAACCAGCCTTCGATCTTGACCCATTTTCCCTGTTCGAGATCTTTATAGTGCTCAAAAAAGTGCTGGATTTGCTTCAGACGCAGCTCATTTATGTCTTCCGGCTTTTGCCAGTGCTTGTAGATAGGCAGGATCTTGTCGACCGGCACGGCCAGCACTTTCGCATCGCCGCCGGCTTCGTCGGTCATCTTCAGTACGCCGATCGGACGGCAGCGTACGACAACGCCGGGAAACAGGGGAAACGGCGTGATCACCAATACGTCGACTGGATCGCCATCATCCGAAATGGTATGCGGGATATAGCCGTAGTTGCATGGGTAATGCATCGCGGTACCCATGAAGCGATCAACGAAAATCGCGCCGGACTCTTTATCGACCTCGTACTTGATCGGGTCAGCATTCATCGGGATTTCGATAATGACATTGAAATCGTTCGGCAGATCACGGCCGGCGGAAACGTTATTAAGGCTCATGGTGCTTTCTCATTGGTAAAAAATAATCTTGTAAACCGTAAATTATAGCGTTTTTCATTTGCTAACTATGCATCGCAGCATCACAATTCCAAAGCCATTGCTTTTGGTATTTTGCTTTATATAATTATTTTGACAACGGCCCGATTGCCGGCACAGGAAAATCATTGCGAATCACAGCATCGTTGCCAATGCACATTGCCTGTAATGCGCTTCCGCCTGTTCGGCCTGGCCCAATGCCTCATGCAATTGCGCCAGTTTCAGGTGAACTTCGCGCACCATGCCGGACTCGGTTGCGTCGGACAGTGCCTGCTCGAGATGGCGTTGCGCCTTGCCCCAAAGCTTTTGCTTCAAGCACAAGGTTCCCAGCGTAAGCGCCAATTCCGGGTCGGTCGGGCGCTGGCTGATCCAATCTTCGCAACGTTCAATTTGCGCCAACAACGCGTGTGAACCTTCCGCGCCAGCGGAATCACGATATGCGCGCACCAACCGATCGTCCCATTCCACCGCCAGCGCCTTTTCCACCACCGCACATGCGTCCTCATGCAGACCGCGCGCGTTGAACGCATCTGCTGCCCGTACCGCAACGAAGGGCTTCACCCGATCAACGGCAGGGACAGTTGTCCATACACGGTGAATCGCCTCCGCATCGTAAGTAGAATTGGACAACAGGTCTTCATAAGCCAGTTCGCGCAAGCGCCGCGACAAGGTCGGATGCAGTGCATTATGCTTGTCCAGCGAACGCACCAGGCGCAACACTTCCGACCAATTGCCCGCGCGCTGATTTGCCTTCAGCGCCAGACGCAATGCATGAATATGGCGCGTTCCGCTAGCATTCAATTCCTTGACTGCATCCAATGCGACGTCTGGACGGTGTTCATCGACCAGCAATTCGATCGAAGTCATCAGGCGTGCCGCCTTGAGCGAATTGTCGTCCTTCACCGTCGCAAGCCATGCATCCCTGCGATCCGATTGACGCATGCGATGTGCCGCGCGAGCGCCGATCAATGCGGACAATCCCGCGTTGTCCGGGCTTTCGGCAGCGCGCCGGGCAGCTTTTTCCGCATGGCCGAAACGGCCTTCGAACAGCGCTTTCAACGCATCGCGCAATGCGCGATTGCCTTCACGTTCTCGCTTTTCCTTGCGATACGCCGCCACCTTCACCGGCATTTCCTGCGTGCTGCGTATGGTATTCAGGATGACATACAGGAACACGAACAGCAGCAGCGCCAGCAGCAGGAAAAAATTGAGCGATAGGTCGATGCGATACGGCGGATAAAACAGCACGACGTTACCTGGATTGAAACGGGCGGCTAAAGCGAGTCCGATCGCGGTGGCAAACAAGGCAAGGAGCCAGAGGAATATACGCATATTGATGACTATGGCTTCGCTTTGTAATCACGCACCGCATTGAGGCTCTCGGTCAGTGTCGGCATCTCGATCGACAGATTGCTGCCCTGCACCTGCTTCAGGAGCGCTTGCGTGACCTGCGTTTGCTTGGCTCGCGTATCGAAATATTTGGTGATCGCATCCTGCGCCGTAATCATGTCGGTGCGGAACGCGGACTCATTATGCGATAACAGTGCCAGACGTGCGTTCAGCAGGCGCAGCTTGAGGTTCTCGCGCGCGTAATACGCTTGTCCTGGCGACAGCAGCAGTGCATCCGACGTCTCGACGCGGCGCACGCGAATCAATTGACTCACCTCATTCCACATTTCATTGGTCCAGCTCTGCCATTTGTCTTCGAGCGCAACCAGCCACTCTCCAGATGCGCCTTCCTTGCTTCGTGGTCCCGTGGCTAGACTTTCGGCAGCCCTGAACGCTGCCCGGCGCGAATTCTTCGGTTGTGTAACCGGAACGACCGGCTTTTCGTCGGATAATAGCGGCATGCTGTCAATCTGGCTGATGAGGCTGTCGAGACGCAGGGCGATGCCGGTGATATCAAGGCTGGGCAAGGCTTTCAGCTTATCCAAGTCTTTCGCAATGGCGCGTCGGATAATGATGAACTGCGACTTGTCGGAGCGCGACAAGCGGCTGTCGGCATTTTGCAACGCAATCAGCGCACCTTGCACATTGCCGGCGAGTTGTAACTGCTGGCTGGCCGTGGACAACACCTGCTCGATTTCGGCCAGCGCCCAGTCATCGCGATTTCTGGAAAGCTCTTGGTAGAGCTGCGCCAATGCCAGTTGCTGGCTCTGCGCTTCCGCCTGCTTGCTCTCCAATAGCGTCACCTTGGCTTGCAACTCGCGTGTGTTTTCCTGCGTAGCCCTGACCAGCACTTTGGTCTCGGTATTGGTAGCGTCGCCAATCTGCAGGCGATTCGCCACTTCCTTCCGCAAGCTGTGAATTTCCGCATGCGATGCCCACCATTGCGCCGCCAGCAGCAGGGCCAGCACGATCAGTGCAGCGTACAACAAGCGATTTTCGATGTAATGGGATGCTCGCCTCGGCATATCAGATTTCGGTGCAGCCGGCGGCCCCTGCGGAGGTGCAGCCTGCTGTGGATTCGATTCGGAGAAGGTTGGCAATTCGTTCATGCTCTGGATTGTGATTGTAACGCGGCAAGCAAGCGCTCGTCGCCTGATCCGGTTAAGGTAATATCAATAAAACCCAGCGCCCGCGCTGTTTCTTCAATACGGACGTGAGGTACGATAATTCTTTGCTGTTGCATTTTTGCGACACCGCCGCCATCAGCGATCTGCTGCATCATTCGCATCAAGATTTCCAATGCCTCTGAACTGGTCACGATCCAGTCACCTTTTGCATCCAGCAAGGTCCGCAACTGCGCGCGCCGTGCCTGGTCCATTGTCGGCGCCACGCGCCGATATGCCGCTACCTGCGTCACCTGCACGCCGGCGTCGCGCAACCTATCGGCCAGAAATTCGCGCCCGGTTTCGCCGCGAATAATCAGTACTCGCTTGCCCTTCAATGCGCCGAGGTCCAAGGCCTCGAGCAAGGTTTGCGAATCGGTACGCTGCGCATCGCGCGGGCCGACGATGTGGGCATTGGCAGATGTCACACCGTGATGCGCCAGAGCTGTACGGCTACCCTCTCCCATAATGGCAAATACAATATCGCTGGGCCAGCTAGGTACTACTGAAAACGCCGCATCGATTGCATTCGGACTGACAAACGCAACCATCGCGTATGCAGTCAAATCGTGAAGTGCCGCACGCAATTCTGCCGGATTGCTGAGCGGGTGGATTTCCAGCAACGGAAACATTACCGCATCGCGCCCGATCGCTGCAACCCGTTGCGCCAGCAAGCCTGCCTGCGCCAATGGACGCGTGATGACAACTGGGTTAGTCATCCACTTTGCAGGCGGCAAGAATTGTCGCCGCATCTTGCGCGTTCAGCGCATCGGCGATTCGGCGCCCCAACGCTTCCGGCGCATTTGCCTGTCCTGTTGCATCCGCGGTTGCAATACGCCGTCCGTCCGGCGTCGCCACCACCGCACGTAAATGCATGGTCTCGCCATCTACTGTCGCGAATGCCGCCAGTGGAATCTGGCAACTGCCGCCGAAGGTCCTGGATACAGTACGTTCCGCTGTCACCGCCCGCGCAGTCGCCTCATGATTAAGCGGTGCCAGCCAGTTACGCAGATCATCGCGACCGGTAGGAATTTCAATTGCCATGGCACCCTGCCCCGGCGCCGGCAGACTTTGTTCGGGCGCGATCAACGCACGGATACGCTGCGGCATGCCGAGCCGCTTCAAGCCGGCCGCCGCGAGAATGACGGCGGCGTACTCGCCCCGATCCAGTTTGCCTAGGCGCGTATCCAAATTGCCGCGCAATGGTCGGATCACCAGATGCGGGTAGCGCGCCGCAATCAAAGCCTGGCGCCGCAAACTGCTGGTGCCGACGACTGCACCGTGAGGCAATGCATCGAACGAATCGTAATCGTTGGATACGAATGCATCGCGCGGATCTTCGCGCTCCAGAATAGCCACCAGCTCGAAACCTTGCGGCAGCGCCATCGGCACATCTTTCAATGAATGCACCGCCAGATCGGCACGTCCTTCAGTCATTGCGACTTCGAGTTCCTTGACAAACAAGCCTTTGCCACCAACCTTGGATAAAGTGCGATCCAGAATTTGATCGCCGCGCGTCGTCATTCCCAGAATTTCTATGTTGCAATTTGGATATATTAATGATAACTTTTTACGAACATGTTCCGCCTGCCACATGGCGAGGCGGCTTTCGCGCGATGCGATGATGAGTTTCGAGGGAGAAGATACGTTCAAAATTAACTCTTTCGGTTTTCTTTGCCGTTACGCGCAACAATCAAGCCCTTGGCAAGCTTAGCTACGCGAATTTTATCATGGGAGCACCTCTAAAATCGCCGTGAGCGGCCCAAGGCAAGTGCCGCACAGCAAGTTTTAGAAGTGCTCACGCGCCTTTTCAATTTCCGGCCACAAGCCCTCTGTCTCTCTCAAAAAGCTGCCCATAACCAACCATCATGACAAAACAACTTACCACGCTTTCCCGCACTACCAAGCCCGCCATCGATAAGGATACCCCGCTAAAAGAAGACATCCGCCTGTTGGGACGCCTGCTGGGCAATGTCCTGCGTGACCAGGAAGGGGAAGCGGTATTCGACGTGGTCGAGACGATTCGTCAAACCGCGGTACGCTTTCGCCGCGAATCCGACGCACAAGCGGGCACAGATCTCAATAAACTATTGAAAAAGCTCACGCGCGACCAAACCATTTCGGTGGTCCGCGCATTCTCGTATTTTTCACACTTGGCCAATATCGCGGAAGACCAGCATCACAATCGGCGCCGGCGCGCACATTTGCTGGCTGGTTCCAGTCCGCAGCAAGGCAGCGTTGCCTATGCGCTGGCCAAATTGAACGACGCCGGCGTATCCGGCGCCACCGTACGGGAGTTTTTCAAGGAAGCACTGATTTCACCGGTGCTGACCGCGCATCCGACCGAAGTACAACGCAAGAGCATTCTGGACGCCGAGTATGAGATTGCGCGCCTGCTGGCCGAACGCGATCTGCCGCTGACGCAGAAAGAACGCGCCAACAATACCGAATTGTTGCATGCAAAAGTCGCCACGCTGTGGCAGACGCGCATGCTGCGCTACTCCAAGTTAGTCGTTGCGGATGAAATTGAAAATGCGTTGTCGTACTACCGCATCACCTTCCTGCGCGAGTTGCCGGGACTGTACGATGACATCGAATCTGAAATCGCTGCGCAATTCCCGCAGCGGGAACATCAAAACGCCATTCAAAGCGACACACCGCTGTTTATGCAGATGGGCAGCTGGATCGGCGGCGACCGCGACGGCAATCCAAACGTCAATGCCGGCACCATGCAGCATGCACTGGCACGTCAGTCGACCACAATCCTCGAATTTTATCTGGAAGAAGTGCACGCATTGGGCGCCGAGCTGTCGATTTCATCGATTCTGGCTAGCATCAGCCCGGCGTTGCAGGCATTGGCCGACGCATCGCCCGATACGTCATCCCATCGCACCGATGAACCCTACCGCCGTGCATTGATCGGAATCTACGCGCGTTTGGCAGCGAGCGCGCGCGAACTCGGCGCCGCCCATATCCTGCGCCGAGAAGTCGGACCGGCTGCGCCCTACGCCAATGCAACCGAATTTACCAGCGACCTGAAAGTGCTGGTCGATTCGCTTGCGGCGCATCACGGCACTGCGCTGATCAAACCGCGTCTGGCAATGCTGAAACATGCGTCTGAAATTTTCGGATTCCATCTCGCCACACTCGACATGCGGCAAAGTTCGGACGTACACGAACGCGTGCTGGCGGAGCTGTTTGCGCGCGCCAAAGTGGAAGCGCACTACGCCACTCTGACGGAAGAGAAAAAGGTTGAACTGTTGCTGGGCGAACTCGACAAACCGCGCCCACTGTATTCGCCGTATATCAATTATTCCGACGAAACCAATTCTGAATTGTCGATTCTGCGCGCCGCCAAAGCGATCCGGCAGCGCTACGGCGCACGCGCCATTCGCAATTACATCATCTCGCACACCGAAACCGTATCCGATTTGCTGGAGGTATTGCTGCTGCAAAGAGAAACCGGCCTGTTGCGCACCGAATGGAACGACGCGTCCACGCCGATTGATGCGGATCTGGAATTGATGGTGATTCCTCTGTTTGAAACCATTCCCGATTTGCGCTGTGCATCGGAAATCATGGAAAGCCTGATGGCGCTGCCGCAGGTTAGCCGTCTGATCGCCAAGCAAGGCCATCTGCAGGAAGTGATGCTGGGCTATTCGGACTCCAACAAGGATGGAGGCTTCCTCACGTCGAACTGGGAATTGTACAAAGCTGAAACCTGCCTGGTCAAAGTGTTCAACCGTGCCGGCGTCAAGCTGCGCCTGTTCCATGGCCGCGGCGGCACGGTTGGACGCGGCGGCGGTCCGAGTTATGAAGCGGTCTTGGCGCAACCGCCGGGCACCGTGAACGGCCAGATACGTTTGACCGAACAGGGTGAAACGATTGCATCGAAATTCTCCAACCCGGAAATTGGCCGGCGCAATCTGGAGCTGCTGATCGCCGCCACGCTCGAAGCCAGCCTGACGCCGCACACTGCCGAAGGAAAGCGTGCGAAAAAACTGGCGGAATTCGAAAGCGTGATGAGCGAACTGTCGGACCGCGCTTACAAGGCGTACCGCAACCTGGTGTATGAAACACCCGGCTTCACCGACTATTTTTTCTCGGCTACGCCGATTGCGGAAATCGCGGAACTCAACATCGGCTCGCGCCCTGCCTCGCGCAAATCCACACGCCGCATTGAAGATTTGCGCGCCATTCCGTGGGGATTTTCATGGGGTCAATGCCGCCTGCTGTTGCCGGGCTGGTATGGTTTTGGCACCGCAGTGTCGTCGTGGCTGGAGGAAGGCGATCCCAAGACACAAAGCAAGAAACTCGCGACCCTGCGCGACATGTTCAAGGAATGGCCGTTCTTCGCCACGCTGCTGTCCAACATGGACATGGTCTTGTCGAAAACCGATCTCGCGGTGGCATCACGCTATGCGGAACTGGTGGCCGACAAGAAGCTGCGCAATAGCATTTTCAAGCGCATCGTAGCTGAACATGAACGTACCACTGCATGCCTGACCGCCGTTACCGGCGCGAAGGAACGCCTGGCAAACAACCCGCTATTGGCGCGTTCGATCAAGAATCGGTTTGCCTATCTTGATCCGTTGAATCACTTGCAAGTCGAGTTGATCAAGCGCCATCGAGCAGCGACCGCCGATGGACGCAAAAGCGATGAGCGAGTGCATCGCGGGATTCATTTGTCGATCAATGGTATTGCGGCGGGGCTACGGAATACTGGCTGATTTACGGAAGGATGGGTGACAACCAGCTACCGCACCAGCGCCCTCACCACCGCCCACTGCCGACGCGAAATCGGCAGCCGGTCGCTGATATCGCGCACGATCACTTGCCATGATTCCAGCGTTTTCTCACTGTCACCGTCGGCGTCTATCGAATGCGCACCACGTTCGACGCCGACAATCGCGTCACGCGCCACGAGCGCATTGCGATGCACGCGCACGAACAGTGTAGACAATTCCTGCTCGAGCGACAGGAGCGATTCCTCAATCAGATATTCATGTGCCTTGGTGCGCACTGTCACATATTTCAACTCTGCCTTCAAATACAGCACCTCATTGACCGGAACCAGCAACAAACGGTCGCGTTCCTGCACTGAAAAATGCTTGCGTTTCGATTGCAGCGTTGCGGCGGCAGCAGCAATCGCATCCTGTTGCGATTGCACATGCTTGCGCATGGCGATCACGCGCCGGATTGCGTCCGCCAGGCGAGTGGCACGCACCGGCTTCATTAAATAATCGAGCGCATGCACTTCGAAGGCTTTGACAGCGAATTCGTCATATGCAGTCACAAAGATCACTACTAGTGCGCCGTGCGGCTGCTTCGCGAGATGGATTGCCAGTTCGATTCCGGTCATGCCCGGCATTTGCACGTCGAGCAAAACGATGTCGGCATTGGCCTTGGCGATATTCTCCAGCGCCGCTTGCGCATTGTCCGCCTCCCCAACCAGTGCATGCGGGCAATCAGCAGCAATATCGGCCAACAAGGTCGTCAATCGAGCGCGCGCCGGTGCCTCGTCATCCACAATGAATATGCGCGGGATCATTGCAGTGCCTTCACATACGGAAAACGCAGTCGTACTTCAAAGAATCCGCGTGCAACCACAGTCGTCAATTGCGCTTCTACATCATGCAACAGCGCCAACCGTTCCCGGATATTCTCCAACGCCATGTGATTGCCCGGCGCAGCCGCATCGCCGCCTTGCGCAAGCGCCGTGACCGGATTGAGCACGGCGATCTCGATGCGGTCAAGCAATCGACTTATATGAATTTGAATCAGTACCGGTTCACGCGCGGGCTCCACGCCGTAATGCACCGCGTTCTCCAGCAGCGGCTGCAATAGCAAGGCGGGAATTTGCGCTTTACGCAATACGTCGTCGGAGATATCTGTGGTCTCCCACCGCACTTGCAGACGCTCGCCCAAGCGAATTTTTTCAATCGACAGATATTGCTTGCATATCCGAACTTCATCTTCCAGTGAAGTAATGTCGCGCGCATCGCGCATCAGCACGCGGAACAAATCGGCCAGGTCTTCCAACGTCGTTTCGGCACGGCGCGGTTCGGTGCGGATCAGAGACAGCACCGCATTCAAGCTATTGAACAAAAAATGCGGGCGAATACGCGCCTGTAGCGCCTGCAATCGCGCCTCTGCCAATGCCGGCGAAAAGGCACGCGTGCGCAACTCAAAGTAATGCTGCAGCACAATGCCGAACAGCCCTGCAATCAATATGCCTTCCATGACGGTCACGCGTGTGAAGCCGCCCAGCAGCAGGTTGGGCGACAATGCAAAGCGAATAATGAAGGCGGTAACAGCCGCTGGCACCAACGCACATGCAACTCGCTGCCCCCAAGGCGGAACGGTGCTGACGATTCTGCGCATCCCGCACAATGCCAACAGCGACAATAGACAAGCAAATTCCACAAGTATTGACGCATCAACAAATGCCAGCAGGCCAGCCTTCAATACATGGACTTGCAACAGAATCGCGGCCAGCACTGCGCCGTTGACTGCCAGCAGCGCGCGAACCATCACGCCGGTATTGCAGCAATCCGGAATGACGATCTCGAGCGGTCCGCGTATAGAAACAGTGGATGGCAACATAGGTTCAAACGTTTATCGGGATAGGGTGCGCATGTTTTATAATCATGCAATTCACCGGAATCCAATTATGACAGCACAACTCTCCCAAAAAAGCGAGGCTTGGTCGGCTCGTTTCTCCGAACCTGTATCCGATTTGGTAAAACGCTACACGGCGTCGGTCTTTTTCGACAAGCGTCTGGCCGAATTCGACATCCAGGGGTCTCTGGCCCATGCGGAAATGCTCGCGCATCAAAAAATCATCGGGCAGCAGGATTATGCCGATATCCAGCGCGGCATGGCGCAAATCCAGTCCGAAATTGCTGCGGGCAAGTTCGAATGGCTGCTGGACCTGGAAGATGTACACCTTAATATTGAAAAGCGCCTGACCGAGCTGGTAGGCGACGCCGGCAAGCGTTTGCACACCGGCCGTTCACGCAACGACCAGGTGGCCACCGACATCCGCCTTTACATGCGTTCGGCGATCGATGACATTTCCGGCTTGCTGCGCGATTTGCGCCTGGCATTGCTGGATCTGGCGGAACAGCATGCCGATACCATCCTGCCCGGCTTCACCCACATGCAGGTCGCGCAGCCGATCACCTTCGGTCACCATATGCTGGCCTACGTCGAAATGTTCAGCCGCGATGCCGAGCGCATGACGGACTGCCGCAAGCGCGTCAATCGCCTGCCACTGGGCGCCGCCGCGCTGGCCGGCACCACCTTCCCGATCGACCGCGAACGCGTGGCGAAAACGCTTGGCTTCGAAGATGTATGCCGCAATTCACTCGACGCGGTATCCGACCGCGATTTCGCGATTGAATTCTGCGCGGCTGCCGCGCTGGTGATGACCCATGTATCGCGCATGTCGGAAGAGCTGGTGATCTGGATGAGCCCGCGCGTCGGCTTCATCGATATCGCAGACCGTTTCTGCACTGGCTCCTCGATCATGCCGCAAAAGAAAAACCCGGACGTACCGGAACTCGCGCGCGGCAAGACCGGGCGGGTCAACGGCCACTTGATCGGCTTGCTGACGCTGATGAAGGGGCAGCCGCTCGCGTACAACAAGGACAATCAGGAAGACAAGGAACCGCTGTTCGATACTGTCGACACCATCACCGACACGCTACGCATTTTTGCCGACATGGCGCGCGGCATTTCGGTCAAGGCAGACGCGATGCGCGCAGCGGCATTGCAAGGGTACGCGACCGCGACCGATCTGGCCGACTACCTGGTCAAAAAGGGCCTGCCTTTCCGCGATGCGCATGAAGCTGTCGCGCGTGCGGTGCGCGTCTGTGTCGACCAGAACTGTGACTTGAGCGACCTCAAGCTGGATGACCTACAAAAATTTTCGGCGCTGATTGAAGCGGATGTCTTCAAGGTTCTCACACTGGAAGGCTCGGTCGCGGCACGCGATCATATCGGTGGCACTGCACCCGCACAGGTACGCGCTGCGATCGCCCACATCCGCGCCCAGTTAAATTAGCCTGCGACAAAACCACGATGCTTATCCCCTCTGATAAGCATCGCCCCCCTAGGGCAATCGCGCTATGAATTCTCTGCCGATGTTGTTCTGAAGAGCAACGTTTCC
>CBINHE010000023.1:0-48060 GCA_966250375.1 uncultured Oxalobacteraceae bacterium | reverse complement strand
ACCCGCGACCCCCGGCGTGACAGGCCGGTATTCTAACCGACTGAACTACCACTCCTGAACTACTTAACTTTGCAGTGCATATGCCTGATTGTTTGGTGGGTGCTGAGAGGCTCGAACTCCCGACCTACGCCTTGTAAGGGCGCCGCTCTACCAACTGAGCTAAGCACCCAACAGTAACTTAGCAGCCAAGCATTTACTGGCGCTTATCACCACGCCAACAACGCTAGTTTACCGCATCTTTCAATGCTTTGCCAAGCTTAAATTTCGGCACCTTGACTACCTTGATCTTGGTTGCATCACTATACGAAGATGGCGTCCAGTACGTACAGCACGTTTATGCATTTTCCTGATTATTGGCTGCGTATACACCAACATTTTTCATACATAATTCTTCACGTCGAAATAGATGTTTTTGATGGGCTCTTTACATGTTGCGACAAAATAAAAAAGCGCTCCGAAAAGCGCTTTTTTTATTTCTGTTTAAGTCAATGCTTCACGACATTCGGATCAGTCTTGTCAGCTGCTTTTGCTATTGCAGCATCAACTGCTGCCGCTTCTTCATCGGTCAATGGAACAGGATGTCGTTCCAATGCGACTTCGAGCACTTTGTCAATCCATCGCACCGGCACGATCTCAAGTTTGTTTTTCACGTTGTCGGGAATTTCCGCAAGATCCTTCACATTCTGCTCCGGAATCAACACCGTCTTGATTCCACCGCGATGTGCAGCAAGCAATTTTTCCTTCAAACCGCCGATGGGCAATACTTCACCGCGCAACGTGATTTCGCCCGTCATTGCGACATCGGCTCGTACCGGGATACCGGTAAACACCGACACCAATGCAGTCGTCATCGCAATACCGGCTGACGGCCCATCCTTCGGCGTAGCCCCTTCCGGCACGTGAATATGAATATCGCTCTTGTCGAAGATATCCGCCTTGATGCCAAGCCGCTTGGCACGACTGCGCACAACAGTGCGCGCCGCTTCAATCGATTCCTTCATCACATCGCCCAGCGTACCGGTGCGAATGACGCCGCCTTTGCCTGGCATCGTCATCGCCTCGATCGTCAGTAAATCGCCGCCGACTTCAGTCCACGCAAGACCCACCACCTGACCAACCTGATTTTCCTTCTCCGCCATGCCGAAATCGAATCGACGCACTCCGAGGAACTTATCGATGTTCTTCGAATTGATGACGACTTTTTTATCCTGTTTTTTGAGCAGGAGCATTTTCACCACTTTACGGCAGATCTTGGAGATTTCACGCTCCAGCGAACGCACGCCTGCCTCACGCGTGTAGTAACGGATGATGTCGCGAATCGCAGATTCGGAAACAGCAATCTCCTCCTCTTTCAGGCCGTTGTTCTCAATCTGTTTCGGCAGTAGATACCGCTGCGCGATACTGGTCTTCTCATCTTCGGTATAACCCGACAAACGAATCACTTCCATCCGATCCAGCAGAGCCGGCGGGATGTTGTACGAGTTAGATGTCGCGACAAACATCACATCGGACAAATCGAAATCGACTTCAACATAATGATCCGAGAAAGTGTGATTCTGCTCCGGATCGAGCACTTCCAGCAACGCGGAAGACGGATCGCCACGGAAGTCCATACCCAACTTATCCACTTCGTCGAGCAAGAATAAGGGATTGCGCACACCGACCTTGGACAGGCTTTGCAAAATCTTCCCTGGCATCGAGCCGATATAGGTACGACGATGGCCGCGGATTTCGGCCTCATCGCGCACACCGCCCAAAGCCATGCGCACAAACTTGCGATTGGTCGCACGCGCAATTGATTGTCCCAGCGATGTCTTGCCGACACCCGGAGGACCAACTAGGCACAGGATAGGCGCTTTCAGCTTGTCTACGCGTTGTTGCACGGCGAGATATTCAAGAATGCGTTCCTTGACCTTATCGAGCCCGTAATGCTCCCCCTCCAGCACTTTTTCGGCATTGGTCAGGTCATTGTTCACTTTCGATTTTTTCTTCCAGGGCAAAGCGAGTAGCGTATCGATGTAGTTGCGCACCACGGTCGCTTCTGCCGACATCGGCGACATCAATTTGAGTTTCTTCAACTCGTTCTGCGCCTTCGCATGCGCTTCTTTCGGCATCTTGGCTGCGATGATTTTTTTCTCGAGGTCTTCGAGATCAGCGCCCTCTTCGCCTTCGCCCAACTCTTTCTGAATCGCTTTAACTTGCTCGTTCAGATAGTACTCGCGCTGCGATTTTTCCATCTGACGCTTGACGCGTCCGCGAATACGTTTCTCCACTTGGAGAATGTCGAGTTCGCCTTCGAGCTGACCGAGTAAATGCTCATGACGCTTGGCGACATTGAAAATTTCGAGGATGACCTGCTTTTGTTCCAGTTTCAACGGCAAGTGCGCCGCAATCGTATCGGCCAGGCGACCTGCATCATCGATGCCGGCAAGCGAAGTCAGAATCTCCGGCGGTATCTTCTTGTTCAGTTTCACATATTGATCGAACTGCTGCACAATCGCGCGGCGCATTGCCTCGACTTCGGATTCATCACCCTGCTCGGATTCAATCGGCGTCAAATCTGCAGCGAAGTGGGTATCCAGTTCGCTGATGCGGTGGATGCGTGCACGCTGCGCACCTTCAACCAGCACTTTTACCGTACCGTCAGGGAGCTTCAGCATTTGCAAAATATTGGCAACGCACCCGATTTCATAGATATCGTCAGCGGATGGTTCGTCCTTGGCCGCTGCCTTTTGCGCGGCAAGCATGATACTTTTGCCTTGCTCCATGGCGGCTTCTAATGCCTTGATGGATTTTGGGCGTCCGACGAACAACGGGATCACCATGTGCGGGAAGACTACAACATCTCGCAATGGCAGCAGTGGTAATTGGGTGTGTTCAGTAATTGTAGAAGACGTCATGGCGAGCCTTATCAGAAAACCTGTTAATGATGTTGGCGCGGAAGGCCGAAACACAAGCCCATGCAGTAACAAAAATCACGATCATTTATCAAAACACCAATAAAAAAAGCCACACACGAAGTTTCCTCCGGGTGGCTTTACGATGGAAGCCTGTGATTTTTATTAGAGTAAATTGTACTTCGTTTGTACTGAAAAGCAGTCGAAAAACCCGCTTTTTTTACGGATTTTTCGCCTTATTTACTATTTTGCACCCGACACCTTGGGCTGTTCATGATAAATCAATAAGGGCTTGGCATTATTCGTAATCGTATTTTCATCAACGACCACCTTTGCGACATTTTGCTGGCTCGGCAAGCTATACATCACATCCAATAATGCATGCTCAAGAATCGAACGCAGACCGCGGGCACCAGTCTTGCACGCCAACGCCTTTTGCGCGATTGCGTGCAGTGCCGCCGGTCGCACTTCAAGCTCTGCGCCTTCCATTTGCAGCAGCTTGGAATACTGCTTGACGAGTGCGTTTTTCGGCTCCAGCAGAATCTGGATCAACGCCTTTTCGTTCAATTCACTCAAGGTTGCAACAACTGGCAAACGACCGACCAACTCGGGAATCAAGCCAAATTTGATCAAGTCCTCAGGCTCGGCATCCAGCAGGACTTCACTGGCATTGCGCTCAGTCTGGCTCTTGACGCTGGCCGAAAATCCGATGCCACCCTTCTCCGAGCGGTTGGAAATGATTTTTGCCAGACCATCAAACGCACCACCGCAAATGAACATGATGTTGGTGGTATCGATCTGCACAAAATCCTGGTTCGGATGCTTGCGCCCGCCTTGTGGCGGCACCGATGCCATTGTACCTTCGATCAGCTTCAGCAGCGCCTGCTGCACCCCTTCACCCGACACGTCACGTGTGATAGATGGGTTGTCGGACTTACGCGAGATCTTGTCGATCTCATCGATATAGACAATGCCTTTTTGCGCTTTCTCAACTTCGTAATTGCAGTTTTGCAAAAGTTTCTGGATGATGTTTTCCACATCCTCGCCGACATAACCGGCCTCGGTCAACGTGGTCGCATCTGCAATGACGAAAGGTACATTCAGCATGCGCGCCAGAGTTTGCGCCAGCAAAGTCTTTCCAGAACCGGTCGGGCCGACCAGCAGAATATTGCTCTTGGCCAATTCGACGTCGTCTTTCTTGCCGAGATGCTTAAGCCGTTTGTAGTGGTTGTACACCGCGACCGACAGAATGCGCTTCGCTGTTTCCTGACCGATTACGTATTGATCAAGCAAATCGCAAATTTCCTGTGGGGTCGGCAGGTCGGATTTGGGACCTGCAACCGATTCAACACTGGAGGCCTCATCACGAATGATGTCATTGCACAAATCAATGCATTCATCGCAGATAAAAACAGAAGGACCTGCAATGAGTTTCTTAACCTCGTGTTGGCTTTTGCCACAGAACGAGCAATAGAGCAATTTTTCGCCGCTAGAGGGTTTTTTATCTGACATGGGGCAAAGTAAGTAGGTGTCTTGGTTTGATATTACCTGCGAATTTCGGATTCGTCACGCCACAGCGCAAGAAAAAACGAAATTTGAAAGATTTGATAGCTCTAAAACAAAACGCCCGAATGTGGCACATTCGGGCATTTTCTTTATTGGCAACTGACTTATGCGCGGTTCGTGAGAACCTTATCAATCATGCCATATTCCGCTGCCTGCTCGGCCGACATGAAATTATCGCGGTCGGTATCCTTGCTGATTTGATCAACCGTCCTGCCGGTTTTTTCCGCCAAGATACCATTCAGGCGATCGCGCAAAAATAAGATTTCCCGCGCCTGAATTTCAATATCCGAAGCCTGTCCTTGTGCACCGCCCAAAGGCTGGTGAATCATGATGCGAGAGTTAGGCAATGAAAAACGCTTGCCTTTGGCACCCGCCGACAACAGGAACGCCCCCATCGATGCTGCTAGACCGGTACACAGGGTGGAAACATCCGGCTTGATGAATTGCATCGTGTCGTAAATCGCCATGCCGGCAGAAACCGAACCGCCTGGGGAATTGATATACAGTGAGATATCCTTGTCCGGATTTTCACTTTCCAGGAACAGCATCTGCGCCACAATCAAATTGGCCGTGTGATCATTCACCGGCCCCACCAAAAAAATCACACGTTCTTTCAGCAGGCGCGAATAAATATCGTATGCGCGCTCACCACGACCACTTTGCTCAATCACCATTGGCACCATACCGAGCATTTCGGTATCGAGTGCGGAATTTCGAATCATGCTTGTCATATGCTTTCCTTTGGGACAAACCACAACAGTGAATTATGCTTGTGCGTTATTGCCCATCAATTCGTCGAATGCAACCGATTTTTCAATTACTTTGGATTTACCCAGAACGTAATTGACGACGTTTTCTTCCAAAACAAGGCCTTCCACTTCCGCCAAACGGCGGCGGTCGCTGAAATAATACTTCAGAACCTGCTGCGGGTCTTCGTAGCTTTGCGCGAATTCTTCCACTTGCGCTTTTACCTGTTCCGGTGTCGCTTGCAGCTTATTCGACTTGACCACTTCGGCCAGAATCAAGCCCAAACGCACACGACGCTCTGCCTGCGCAGTAAACAGCTCCGGTGGAAACGGCATGTCTTTCACATCCATACCGCGCTGCGCCATGTCTTGACGCGCCATTTCGACCAAGCGTTGCACGTCTTGATTGATCAAGGCCTTCGGAATATCCAGTTCGGTGATTTTGATCAACGCATCCATCACGCTGTCCTTGGTCTTGGACTTGGCGCGGCCTTTGACTTCACGTTCGAGATTAGTCTTGATGTCTTCGCGCATTTTGGCTAGATCACCATCAGGAATGCCCAGAGATTTTGCGAACTCGGCATCGACTTCAGGCATATGCGCCCATTCCAACTTTTTCAGCGTGATGGTGAATTCGGCGGTTTTTCCTGCGACATCCTTTCCATGATAATCAGCCGGGAACGGCAGCGGGAAGGTTTTTGATTCGCCAACTTTCAAGCCGACCGTGGCCGCTTCAAACTCCGGCAGCATACGGCCTTCGCCCAGCACAAATGCGTAGTCATCCGCCTTGCCGCCCTGAAATTCGACCCCGTCAATTTTACCGACGAAATCAATGGTGACACGATCGCCGTTTTGTGCAGTTTGATCCGCACCGCCATCGCCGTGCTCGCCCTTTTCACCTTTGATGTGAAAGTGCACGCGCTGTTTGCGTAGGATATCGATGGTCTTGTCGATTTCCGCATCGGACACCTCGGCTATCGTCTTTTCCACTTCGGCGGCTGACAGATCGCCGACTTTCACTTCTGGATAGACTTCAAAAGTTGCGTCAAAAGCGATTGCGCCTTCTGCCACGTCAGTACCGGCCTTCGGTTCGATTTTCGGGAAGCCTGCAACGCGCAAATTATTTTCTTCTGCCGCATCGTTGAAAGCAGTGCCAACTTTATCGTTCAGCACTTCGGTTTCAACTTGATAGCCGTATTGCGCAGCAACCATTTTCATCGGCACTTTACCCGGACGAAAGCCCGGCGCCTTTGCTGTACGAGCGCGAACTTTCAGGCGCTTTTCAACTTCGGCTTGCACATCGGCCAGCGGAAGTGTGATCGTGATACGGCGTTCAAGTTTTTCCAAGGTTTCGACTGCAGTTGCCATATGAATCGTCCAAAAATAAAAAATTCTGTGGTGCGAGGAGGGGGACTCGAACCCCCACACCATTGCTGGCGTCAGGACCTAAACCTGGTGCGTCTACCAATTTCGCCATCCTCGCGGGATTTTGAGTCAAACCACCAAAAGCAAAGGGCGACCCTGAAGTGAAAATTTGGTCGCCCTACGATGCCCTTATCAATGGCTCATCAACTTCAACCAAACATTTTACTGGATTTTTATTTCATCCGCCTTGGTTTTTGAGGGATTGATTAACGTTTACCTACTATCTAGTTCAATGAATTGGTAATTGCCCACTGTTACGCCCACAGGCGCCCGACCTCTATCGATCAGGATAATTGGCCGAAAGCGCCGTACCGCCGATTCGACATCGCACTCCATGGCGCCGCACCGACTTCAGAATGCCCGCTCGTGGGTTATCGGTTGACGTGACGAGCACACCGATCAATTCAACCGAGTTCTGCGTATTGATCTGACCGATGATTTCATCGAACGGGATACCGAGTTGCGTAAATTTTTTATGCGAAAACTCGATAATGATTTTTTCATCCTGAGCACCATACAGCTCAATCTTGGCGACCGATGGAACATGCAGCACAGCACTTTGCCCATGTTTTTCCTTTACTATTCGTGCTGAAAAGATGCACTGTCAGGATTACAACTTTGCTATGCCTTAGCTGCTTTAAATTACTGGCCTTATGGCTATTTAGTTATAAATAAGTTGCACCAAGTACGCATATGGCTTTTTAATCATTAACAAAACAATGCCAGTTGAACACTATGAAAACTTCCCGGTGGCTTCTATTCTGTTGCCGGCCAAACTACGACCGGCGGTCGAGGTCATCTATGCTTTCGCCCGTAGCGCCGACGACCTTGCTGATGAAGGCGATGTTTTGCCCGCGGCACGATTGGCTGCGCTCAGCGCGTATGAATCGGCACTGGATCGCATTGAACGCGGCCAAGAACCTGCAACTGAACTGTTCCGCTGCCTTGGCTGCGTGATCCAAAACTACCATTTGCCGCTGCAACCATTCCGCGATCTATTGTCAGCGTTCAAACAAGATGTTGACACGATACGATACGCCACCTTTGCTACTTTGCTCGATTATTGCCAGCGCTCCGCCAATCCCGTCGGCGCCTTGATGCTGCATCTGTATGGTGCCGCCAATCCGCAAAATCTGCGTGATTCCGATGCTATCTGTTCAGCTCTGCAACTCATTAATTTTTGGCAGGATGTGGCGATCGATTGGAAAAAGGCCCGTATCTATTTGCCACAGGAAGATTTGGCGCGGTTCGCTGTGACGGACGCACAATTGGCTGCCGGCCAGATCAATGATGCGTGGTGCGCGCTGATGCATTTTGAAATCGAACGCGCCCGCGCAATGCTGATTTCCGGTGCGCCCTTGTCATTACGCTTGCCAGGGCGCATCGGGTGGGAACTCCGTCTGGTTATTCAAGGCGGTCTGCGCATTCTGGAGCGCATCGAACATGCCGGCTACGATGTATTCAATCAGCGTCCGAAACTGGGAAAGACCGATTGGCTATTGTTGATCTGGCGTGCACTAGGGATGAAATCCGCGTGAATATCAGGTTGTCCTGTCTGGCACAGTCAGCTAGCATAGCGGCTTCTTTCAAGTTTAATACCAATCTCAACCTATAACGTGACAGTGAAATTAATGGATTTTTTCGTCTAGCAAGGCGCAGGAGGAGTGAATAGCTTGGCCTATTTACGACGAGTGCAACGCAGCCAAGCGGAAAAAGACGCAATTTAACGCCATGTTATGGGCAGAGACTGATAGAAATCCCTTTCCTTCCATTCATGTCTCCCGACGAATACTGCCAACAAAAAACCGCGCAGAGCGGCTCCAGTTTTTATTACAGTTTCCTGTTTCTGCCGCAGGAACGGCGTCGCGCCATCACAGCGCTGTATGCATTTTGCCGGGAAGTCGATGACACGGTGGATGACTGCATCGATGTGTCGGTGGCGCATAACAAATTGGCGTGGTGGCGCAAGGAGATCGATGCGATGGCAGCTGGCAATCCCTCGCATCCAGTAGCAAAAGCGCTACAACCCCATTTGAAAACGTATTCGATCGACAGCAAGCATTTGCTCGCGATTGTGGACGGGATGGAGATGGACTTGAGCCAGACCCGTTATCTGGATTTTCCGGGCTTGCAGCGATATTGCTGGCATGTCGCTGGTGTGGTCGGTATTCTGTCCGCCAGCATATTTGGCGTGACGCGTCCCGAGACACTGCAGTATGCAGAAAAACTCGGTCTCGCATTCCAGTTGACCAACATTATTCGCGACGTCGGCGAGGATGCGCGCAAAGGCCGTATCTACCTGCCGGTCAACGAGCTGCAGCAATTCAATGTCACTGCCGCCGACATACTCAATGCGCGGCACGGCGAGAACTTTGAAAAGCTCATGCGCTTTCAGGCGCAGCGCGCGCAGGCCGTGTATGACGAGGCATTTGCGCTTCTGCCGAATGCAGATCGACGCGCGCAGCGCCCCGGCCTGATCATGGCATCGATTTATCGTGCGCTATTGGACGAGATCGAGCGCGATGGATTTCATGTACTTAACCAACGCATTTCCCTTACGCCGATACGCAAACTCTGGCTGGCCTGGAAAACGTATGTGCGCGGTTAAGGTTTGGCGGAACTGATGGGCGACCGGACCAATGCATCACACCTTTCTACAGCAAAAAAAATTGCAGTGGTGGGTGGCGGCTGGGCTGGCTGCGCTGCAGCAGTCGAGCTGTCGCGCCAGAGGCAGCGCGTCACACTGTTCGAATCCGCGCGCATGCTGGGCGGCCGTGCGCGTCGCGTGGACATTGAAGGCATGCCGCTCGACAACGGCCAGCATATCCTGCTCGGCGCGTATGCCGAAACCCTGCGTTTGATGAAATTGGTTGGTATCGATACCGACAAGGCATTGTTGCGCCTACCGCTTCAAATGCGCTATCCGAGAGACAGTGGTGGCATGAATTTTGTTGCCGGCCGATTACCTGCCCCGCTCCATTTGCTGGCGGCGCTGTGGCGTGCCGACGGATTAGCGAAAGAAGACAAGCTGGCACTAGCGCGGTTTTCGACGACGGCACGCTGGATGGATTGGCGGCTCTATACCGATTGCAGTGTCACCGAGTTGCTGAACCGATTCGATCAAACCGAGCATTTGACGAAGCTGATGTGGCGGCCGTTGTGTATCGCTGCATTGAATACGCTGCCCGAGCGCGCATCGGCCCAAATATTTCTCAATGTATTGCGCGATAGTCTGGGCGCGCGCCGTGCGGCATCGGACATACTGATTCCACGTGTGGATTTAAGCGCCCTGTTCCCACAACGTGCTGCGGCATTTATTGAAAGGCATGGTGGCACTATTCGACAAGGCGTGACGGTAAAAAAAATCACGCAGAGCGGTACATGCTGGCAGCTTGACGTTAGCGGAGATGGGAACACGTCGCGAGGCGAAGATGATTTCGACGCCGTCGTTGTTGCGACCCAGGCAACACATGCTGCGAATTTGCTCGACGGACTGGTGGATACCACTAGCTTAACGGGATTCGAATACGAGCCGATTACCACCTGCTACCTGCAATACGGACCGGGAACCCGATTGACACAAGCGCTTTTCGCGTTAATCGATGACCCCGCTGCCGAGCGATGGGGACAATTCGTATTCGATCGTGGCACCCTTGATCCGGCGCATGCCGGTTTGCTGGCGGTCGTGATCAGCGTATCGACCGATGCGATCGCGCTGGGCCATGATGCGCTGGCTGACGCGGTCGCGAACCAATTATCCGACGTTTTGCAACTGCCGAACCTGCGCCACCCAAAGTGGACGAAAGTGATTTCGGAAAAACGCGCGACTTTTTCCTGTACTCCAGCGCTGGTCCGTCCAGTCAATCGAACAACATGCGATGGATTGGTCATTGCCGGAGACTATACCGACGGCGACTATCCGGCGACGCTGGAATCGGCGATCCGCAGCGGCGTGGCGGCGGTGCGTACTCTTGAATATTAACGCCGTCTTACACCAACCCTCATCTATAACGAGACAATAATCATGGGTGAGAATTGGCATTAGCCAACGCATAACCAGCCTATTCGTGCTCCCGAATACGGCTAAGCGCATCGTCTATGCGCTCCACGCCAATAATCGTCAGCCCTTCTATTTTTTGTTTCGGCGCATTCGATTTCGGAATCATCGCAATCGAAAAACCCAGCTTTGCCGCCTCGCGCAGGCGCTCCTGCCCACGCGGGGCGGGGCGAATTTCACCAGCCAACCCGACTTCGCCGAAGACCACTAATCCGCGCGGCAACGGCTTGTTGCGCATTGAGGAATGAATTGCCAGCAGCACCGCCAGATCGGCTGCGGGTTCGGTGATCTTGACGCCGCCGACCGCATTGATGAACACATCCTGGTCGAACGCGGCGATGCCTGCATGACGATGCAACACTGCCAACAGCATCGCAAGACGATTCTGCTCCAGTCCGACCGACAGCCGTCGAGCGTTCGGCACATGCGAGGTGTCCACCAACGCCTGGATTTCAACCAGGAGCGGCCGCGTGCCTTCCTGCGTGACCATCACGCAAGAGCCGGCAACCTGATTATCATGTTGCGACAGGAACAAGGCGGACGGATTGGAGACGCCTTTCAATCCTTTTTCAGTCATCGCAAACACGCCCAGTTCATTGACCGCGCCGAAGCGGTTCTTGAACGCGCGCACCAAGCGGAAACTGGAATGCGTATCGCCTTCGAAATACAACACGGTATCGACAATATGCTCCAACACACGCGGCCCGGCCAGCGCGCCTTCTTTCGTGACGTGACCGACCATGATGATGGTGATGCCGGATTGCTTGGCCACGCGCGTCAACTGCGCTGCGCATTCGCGTACCTGTGCAACCGAACCGGGCGCTGAACTGAGTGCATCGGAATACACTGTCTGAATCGAATCGATGACGGCGACTTCCGGTTTTTGATCGGCCAGCGTATTGAGTATTTTTTCAAGCTGGATTTCGGCTTGCAGTTTTAATTCTTTTGCATCGACTGTGAGCCGCTTTGCACGCAACGCGATTTGCGCGCCGGATTCCTCACCGCTGACATACAGTACTTTCTTTACGCGCGATATATTCGCCAGCGCTTGCAATAACAGCGTCGATTTTCCGATGCCGGGATCGCCGCCGATCAGCACCACGCCGCCGGGAACCAAACCGCCTCCCAATACGCGATCGAACTCTTCGATACCAGTGCCAAAGCGCGGCACATCGATTGCCTCGATATCGGCCAGGCTCAATACCGGCGATGTTTGCGCCAGCCCTTGATGCTGCGCGGAGAAACGGTTGCCCGCTGCTTCGACAATGGTCTCGACCAAGGTATTCCATTGTCCGCACGACGGGCATTGCCCCACCCATTTATTGGTCGCGCCACCGCACTCGGTACAAGTGTAGTTAGTTTTTACTTTCGCCATTCAGCTTTTAAATCCTTGAAAAATACTCGGGAGCGCGATAGCTATATTGTTTCGCGTTCGACGACCGGCACCCTTGGCGCCACTGCACACATTAATTCGTAGCCTATCGTACCCGCCGCATTCGCGACCTCGTCGATCGGCAAGTCCGCACCCCACAGGATCACTTTGCTGCCGACATGGGCGCCGGGTACCTGTGTCAAGTCAACGGTAATCATATCCATCGAAACACGGCCGACCACTCTGGTCCTGATGCCGTCTACCATGATCGGCGTTCCATTCGGCGCATGCCGCGGATAACCGTCCGCATAGCCGCATGCCACCACACCGATCTTCATTGCGGCGTCCGCAATGAATCGACTGCCATAACCGACTGCGTCACCCGCCACGATATTCTGCGTGCCAATGATTTCACTGGTGAGCGTCATGGCGGCTCGCAAATCGAATTCCTTGGCAGTTTTCCCGCCAGGCGTGCCGCCGTACAGCATGATGCCGGGACGAACCCAATCGGCAGCCGCCTCGGAATGCATCAGATCCGCCGCCGAATTGGCCAGACTCCATTCGCCGGCCAAACCTGCGGCAGCAGCGCGAAAACGACGCATCTGCTCGAAAAGCGGCAAGTTGGGGTTGGCCGCCTCGTCCGCATTGGCGAAATGCGCCATCAATGTAATGCTGCGTATCGCGGGGTTTGCCCGCAGTCGGGCATAGGCAGCACGAAACGCATCGGGCACGAATCCCAGGCGGTTCATACCGCTGTTCATTTTCAGATGGACATCAATGGGCGACGTTATTTTTGTCCGTTCGATCATCTCGATTTGTTCATTGCAATGAACTGTTGTCTGCAGTCGATGGTCTGTCACCGTCTTCAAATCGGACGGCTCGAAAAACCCCTCTAGCAACAGGATCGGCTTTTGCCATCTCAGTTCCCGCAGACGCACGGCACCGTCAAGTTCGATCAAGCCCAAGCCGTCAGCCGCCGCAAAACCCTTCATGCCGCGTGCCAGACCATGGCCGTAGGCATTTGCTTTCACGACCGCCCATACCTTCGAACGAGGAGCGCACTGTTTCGCAATTGAAAGATTGTGCTGAAGTGCGGCAATATGAACGGTGGCAACAAGCGGTCTTGGCATGGAAACAATGATGAGGTTTATTTGTCGAGTCGATACATGATTTTACCGGACAGTACCGATGCAACGCCGGACAAATCGAGAGTTCGAGGACGTTTTCATGGTATAAAGCAAGCCGGAGACCTTTTGCTACATACGACATGCGGATGAATCGCGGCTTTTATACCATCATGGCGGCGCAATTTTTTTCGTCGCTCGCGGATAACGCGCTTCTCATTGCCGCCATCGCACTTCTGACAGAAATGGAATCGCCGGCGTGGATGACGCCGTTGCTGAAACTGTTTTTTGTATTGTCCTATGTATTGCTCGCCGCATTCGTCGGCGCTTTCGCAGACTCGCTACCTAAAGGCAAGGTGATGTTCGTCACCAACCTGATCAAGATAGGCGGCTGCGGATTGATGTTTTTCCATGTGCATCCTCTGTTTGCATATGCGATTGTCGGATTTGGCGCGGCCGCTTATTCGCCGGCAAAGTACGGCATTCTGACCGAGTTATTGCCAGCGGAAAAACTGGTTGCAGCCAACGGCTGGATCGAAGGTTTGACTGTCATTTCGATTATTTTAGGCACGGTCCTTGGTGGTGCCTTGGTCAATCAGCGCGTCTCCTCGGTGTTGCTCAACTTCGATTTCCCCCTGTTCGATACCGGTGTCAATACGCCGGCGCAAGCCGCACTGACGGCTATCATGCTTACTTATCTGGTCGCCACGCTCATTAACCTGAAGATTCCGGATACCGGCGCACGTTATCCACATCAGGAACGCAATCCGATCAAACTCATTGTCGATTTCTCAAACTGCTTCACAACGTTGTGGAAAGACAAACTCGGTCAGATATCCCTTGCGGTCACGACGCTGTTTTGGGGTGCTGGCGCAACGCTGCAATTCATTGTTTTGAAATGGGCTGAAAAGTCATTGCACATGCCACTCGACGAAGCGGCCATTCTGCAGGGTATCGCGGCGGTCGGAATGGCGATCGGTGCAACTGCGGCGGCACATTTCGTACCTTTGAAAAAATCACTCTCGGTTATGCCCTTGGGCATTGCGATGGGACTCATCGTGATCTCGATGACTGTTGTGCATTCCGTGTGGCTTGCCTATCCGCTGCTGGTCCTTATTGGTGCGCTGTCGGGCTTCTACGTGGTACCCATGAATGCGTTATTGCAGCATCGTGGTCATGTGCTGATGAGTGCCGGCCATTCGATTGCAGTGCAGAATTTCAATGAAAACATGTCGGTGCTGACCATGCTGGTGCTGTATGCATTGATGGTCAAGCTGAACCTGGATGTCAATATCGTCATTGTGCTGTTCGGTTTATTCGTGGCTGGCACCATGGTACTTGTGATGCGCAAGCACGCGGCAAATCAACTGGAATTCGATTCGGTCGCCCTGATCGGCGAGCGCAAACACTAGAGCGGATTTCCCCCGGATGCACGCGGTGAGCCGGGTATGCGCCTTATATCCGGGAGGATTCGCTCTATTTTGACAAGGCGATCGTCTGCAAGATGCCCTCCCCTGCCCGGCTATGCCAATCGTTTGGCACGACAAATCCCCTGCCGGTTTCGATCAGGTAGTCGCCTTGCGGTGCCAGCAAAGCAAGCATTACCGGCATCGTATCGCGCGAAAAATGTGCAGTGAGAATATCCCGAAGCGCTGGCATGTCCAGTGATTGCGCCACTGTCGTCTTGGCCGGGGCTAGCCAACTCAAACGATTCAAGATGGTAGAGCGCCCGGCGACACAAGCGTCAAGCTCTGCCAGCGAGCACCAGAATCCCCGGCAATGATTTTCCGACACACCAACCGATTGCGTCGGCATCGGATTATCGTCATGATAGAAAAGCCATCCTTTGACCAGGGCTTGCGCCGCCAATACTGATTGCGGCAAATGCCTTTGCGCCGCCGGATGCTGCGCCAGCGACAACTGCTGATTCAGTATCTTGTGCATTTTCGCACCC
This sequence comes from uncultured Oxalobacteraceae bacterium, assembly GCA_966250375.1. Lineage (GTDB taxonomy): Bacteria > Pseudomonadota > Gammaproteobacteria > Burkholderiales > Burkholderiaceae_D > CAMLDH01. Next base: position 32,919 of record CBINHE010000023.1, on the reverse strand, counting down.
AAGGTATCGGCCAGGTTGGGGCCGATGAAATAGTCGGGCTCCTGGCCTGCGCCACTCGACGCAAGCAGGTAAAACTTGGTGGCAAATTCCCAATGTACCAAGCCATCGCCGTGACGCAACAAGAAATCAAATTCGCCGACTGTATCAGTCTTCCCGGCTCGCACCTGCAAGCCATGCGCCAGCAGAATCCCTTGATGTTGAAAATAAAAAGCCATCAGCTTTTCCGCATATCGCCCCAGGCGCGTGAACGGCTGAACGGCAAGATACGCATGCAAGGCATCGGGCGCGCGGTCTAATTCGGCAAGCCAGCATTCAACGTTTTGAGTGGCATTGGGGCCAAGGGTCGCTATCTTTCCGCGCCATTGCGACGCCTGCGGGTCAAGCAGATCCGGCGCGTCCAGCAGCCATGCCAGAGCGCGCACATGCGGATTATTGAGATGATTCCAGCGATGGTGAAATTGCAGCTGGAAAGAGGCGTTCAAATCAGGACGAGTTGCCGGCATGGGTATTCATCGCCAGACACAAATCGGCCCATGTTTTTCTCTTATCGGCAGGCGCGCGCAACAAATACGCCGGATGATAGGTGACCACCAGCGGTAGGCCCGCATAGCGATGTACAGTGCCGCGCAGTTTGGACACAGGCGTCGCTGGATCGAGTTTAAGCAATGACAACGCCGCCGTCTTGCCTAACGCGACAATGATCGCCGGCTGAATCAATGCAATCTGGCGGTCCAGATACGGCATGCATGCAGCGACTTCTTCCGGTGTCGGCGCTCGATCGCGGCCATCGGCATCAGTCGGCCGGCATTTGACGATATTGGCAATATACGCGTTATCACCCCGTTGCAGCCCCATCGCCGCCAGGATGCTGTCCAGAAGTTTTCCGGCTGGCCCGACAAACGGTTCGCCTTGCATATCCTCGTTGCGGCCAGGCCCTTCACCCACGAAAAGCCATTTTGCCTTTTCGTCACCGACACCGAATACGGTTTTCTTCCGATTTTGGCATAAACCGCATTTGGTACAAGCAGCCACCGCTGCTTTAAGCTGGCCCCAATCCATTTGAGCGATCTCGGGGGGGGGTGGCGTGCCTGTATTATTGGAAACCAACGCTGCATCAGCAGGCACTTCCAACCATGCGGAAGGTGCGGCATCAATCACCTGCACTGCCTCAGCCGACGCATCAAGCGGTGGCAACTTATCTGGCACTGGCACTGCCGCCGCGTTGCGCCGCACCCACATCGGGCCGACGCCCATTTCGTTCAGAAAAACGATATTGCGATTCGCCGTCATACCATCAACCTCATCACAATCGCATCTTCGCGTGTATTGTGGGCGGCCGGGTAGTAGCCTTTGCGCTGCCCGATCCGTGAAAACCCATAACGCTCATACATTGCCAGCGCGTGCACATTGGAAGGCCGTACTTCAAGCAATACGGACCGCATACCTTTCTCGCGTGCGATCGCAGCCACTTTATCGAGCAGCATCCGCCCCAGGCCTTGACCCTGCAAATCGCGGCGTACCGTAATATTCAGCAAATGGGCCTCATCGAGCGCCAGCATGATAAGAAAATAACCGGCCAGAGCGTCCGCGTCATCGCGCACGACCCAAGTCTCATAACCATTGGAGAACGAATCAAGGAAATTGCCGCCAGTCCAAGGATACAGATAGACATCGTTCTCGATATCCTGCACTTCACGCAAGTCATCCATCCGCATTTTTGCAAACTGCATGGGCGATAACGCTTGTGGCGCCGTCACCGATTTTGGCGCCGAACTCATGCCATCACCTTCGCCAGACGTTCATTAGTAGTCAATGCAATTTTGTTTCGCAGATAGAATGGCTGTGCATCCCGGGCCGCGACACTATATCCCCGCGCCAATGCAATGCGTGCCAATTGGGCGATCTGTGCCGCATGTGGCATCACATCGCTGCGCATATTCCCGGCAAACGGTTTCGCCTCAAATGCCGAGGCATAAGCGACCAACCCATTGCCACACGCGATCACCTGCCCTACGGGCAATACATCGGGGGCGACTGACAAGGTCGGTTCGACGATCGTTTGCCATCCGTCAGCAAAACGGTATTGCGCCCAATACACCTCACCCATGCGCGCATCCAGTACTGCTAATACATCCGACACGCCGCTTGCTGCGCGACACGCCAATGCCATCGCCTGCAAGGTAACGACCGGCACGACCGGCTTATCCAAGCCGAATGCCAGCCCTTGTGCGATACCGCAGGCGGTCCGCACTCCGGTAAATGAACCGGGGCCAGCGCCAAATGCAATCGCGTCGCATTGCGCAAGCGTAATTCCTGCTTGCGTGATTAAGCTTTGTACCATGGGGAGAATCGTCTGCGAATGAGTCTGCACGCCCGCAATTTCGCGCGAGATGATTTGATCGCCGCGCAAGAGCGCTGCAGAGGCTAGTTCAGTTGAAGTTTCAATGGCGAGAATCGTTGGCATGACCGTATTTTACCGCGCTCGATCATGGCAAACTTGCACAACACAGTAAAATAACGAAATGTCGAACTTCATTCTAGAACACCATACTCGTAATCAATTAGTCGCGTTGCTGGCAGGCGAGGACTTGGTCGTTGCCTGCCTATGCGCGGCATGGTGCGATGTATGCAACGCCTATCGCCCAAATTTTAATAAATTGGCAAGCGAGCATCCCGACAAGCATTTCATCTGGGTCGACATTGAGGATCAGGCTGACGTGGTGGGCGATTTTGATGTGGAAAATTTCCCGACGCTGCTGATGCAACGCGGCGATATCGTCGCTTTTTATGGCACGGTGCTACCGGATACACGCATAGCCGATCGTTTAGTGACGGCACAAGCGCAAAAAAGTGCTGATGAATTACGTACCGAGGCGGTCAGCAGTATAGAGCGCAAACGCTGGCAACAGGATTACAACTTGCGCCAGCGCTTGCAGCCGGAATAACAACGAATTTTAGTGTAGGCCAACATAAAAATTTACTGTAATAGCAATAAATTGCCATCTGGGCATGTGCCCACATTTCTACAGGAGCTAACAATGACTATTTCCATGTACGCCTCTTCGGTGCCGGTCTTCAAGCATATTCTAGGCAGCCTGTCGACCATCCTCGGCAAGGCGGAAGCGCACGCCACAGAGAAGAAAATCGAGTCGAGCGCGCTGTTGCAGGCACGTCTGTTTCCTGACATGTTCACCATGCGGCGCCAAGTCCTGATCGCCGCCGATTTCGCGAAAGGCACCTGTGCCCGATTGGCCGGCGTTGAAGTGCCTAAATACGAAGACAATGAACAGAGCTTTGAAGAACTTCAGGCACGCATCGCCAAGACTATCGCGTTCATCGACACACTCAGCGCCGCACAGATCAACGGCAGCGAAGAGCGCGATATTACAATCCAGCTCGGCTCGGAAACCAAGCATTTCAAAGGGCAGCCTTACCTGCTGCATTTCGCATTGCCGAATTTCTACTTCCATGTCACGACTGCCTATGCAATCTTGCGTCACAACGGAATTGAACTCAGTAAACATGATTATGTCGGGCCATTTTAAGTTTTTGATTTGCCAAGACAAAATCTTCTTCCAAACCTTTATTCTTCTTTTTCCCATCACAGATCCATTCGGCAACATGTTAATTGTCGGAGATTGCCTTGCATATCGGCGGCGTGATCGTGCTCTTGATCGCAATACGCATCGTGTTTCCGCAACCGGGTGCTGCTGACGATATCAGAACTTATGTACAAACATTAACAAACCAAGAAATCTCAACCAGTAATGATTGGTGCAACTGGTTGAGATTTTTCGTCGTAATACTCCGCCCGAATGACCGGCCACCGAGACTGGTGGCCGAACACCGGTTCTTTACAGACGCGCTTAGATTTCTTCGTACAAAGGCAAGGTAAGGAATTCTGCAAAATCGGGTGCCGTCGACATTTGCTCGAAAATTTGCGCGGCTCGGTCATACGTCGCACCGCTGCCAGCCACCTCCTTCACTTTTGCCAGCTCTTCCGGGATCATTGCGCGCACCATGTCGGCAGTCACCTTGCCACCGTCTTCCAGCACGCCTTTGGGGGAACGAATCCACTGCCAGACTTGGCTGCGGCTGATTTCTGCGGTTGCCGCATCCTCCATCAGGTTGTGAATCGGCACGCAGCCATTGCCGGCCAACCATGCGCCCAAGTAATGGATACCGACGTTGATGTTGTAACGCAAACCAGCTTCGGTGATCGGCGTTTCCGGCTGGAAGTTAAGCAGATCCGCTGCGCTCACATTTACATCCGGACGCTGCTTGTCGATCTGGTTCGGCTTGTCGCCCAATACCTTCTTGAACTCGGTCATCGCGAGATCCACCAAGCCCGGATGCGCTACCCAGCCGCCGTCGTAGCCATCGGCCGCATCGCGTGCCTTGTCAGTGCGAACGCCGCCCATCGCGATGTCATTCTTTTCCGGATCGTTCTTGATCGGAATCAGCGCAGCCATGCCGCCGATCGCCGGTGCATTACGCTTGTGGCAGGTTTTCAGCAACAGCAGTGCATACGAACGCATGAACGGCGCGGTCATCGTGACTTTGGCGCGGTCAGCCAAGCAAAAATTCTTGTCGAGCTTGAATTTCTTGATACAGGAAAAGATGTAATCCCAACGGCCGGCATTTAAACCGGAACTATGTTCGCGCAGTTCGTACAGGATTTCATCCATCTCGAATGCGGCAACGATGGTTTCGATCAGCACGGTCGCCTTGACCGTGCCTTGCGGCAGGCCAAGTTCGTTTTGCGTCATCACGAAGATGTCATTCCACAGACGCGCTTCAAGGTGCGATTCCATCTTCGGCAGATAGAAGTACGGACCGGCACCACGTGCCAATTGCTCTTTCGCGTTATGTACCATGAACAGCGCAAAATCGAAGATACCGCCGGAAATGCGCTTGCCGTCGACCAGTACATGCTTCTCATCCAAGTGCCAGCCGCGTGGGCGCACCACCAGCGTGGCGGTCTTGTCGTTCAGTTTGTAGCTCTTGCCATTCTGTTCCATCGAAATGGTCTTGCGCACAGCTTCAACCATATTGATCTGGCCGGTAATCTGGTTATCCCAGTTCGGCGTATTGGAATCCTCAAAGTCGGTCATGTAGCTGTCGGCACCGGAGTTAAGCGCGTTAATGACCATCTTGCGCTCAACCGGGCCGGTGATTTCGACGCGACGGCATTCGAGCGCTTTCGGAATCGGCGCGATTTTCCAGTCGCCTTCGCGGATGTGTTTTGTCTCAGGCAGGAAGTCGGGACGTTCACCTGCATCCATGCGCTTCGCACGCTCTACGCGAGCGGCCAGCAATTCCTGGCGGCGCGGCTCGAACGCACGGATCAACTTGGCGACCAGCGTCAGTGCGTCGAAAGTGAGAACCTGATCGTAGCCGGGCTTGATCTCGGCTTTGATTTCCATACCGATGGGCAATTGAAGTGCCATGATTTTTCTCCTGAAAAATGTGAATTGGTTGAATTGGTTAAAGCGCTTTGTAAAAATAAAATACGGACAGCATAGAGCCGACCGCGATAATGAATCGGCGTAACCACCGCGCGGGAATTTTGCGCGCGACGGTGGCGCCCCAATAGCCACCAAGAGTCGCGGTGACGAGCATGATCACCGTATAAGGCCAACTGATGGCGCCGGCGATTACGAAAGTCAATACCGTCACGCTGTAGATAATCGCGGACAGAAAATTTTTAATCGCATTGATTTTATGCACATCGTCGTGCCCGCTCATCGCGAGACTGGCAAGCATCAGGATGCCCATGCCGGCACCGAAAAATCCGCCATACACCGACACGACTGCCTGCCCGGCGAGTGCGAGCATGCTGTTGCTCGGCACACCTGACTCGGCGCCGCGCAAGAATGCTGAAATCCGGCCCGAGAACGTAAACAGTACGGTTGCAAACAACAACAGCCACGGAATCAACCGCGAAAATGTTGCGTCTTTCGTCGATAGTAAAAGCAGGCTGCCGCCAATACCGCCAATCAACGACACGATTCCCATCGAAATCAGATAGCGCTTGTAATATTGCAATTCCTTCCGATACGCCCACGCGCTCGACAAACTCGCCGGCCATAATGCAACTGAATTGCTGGCATTGGCAATAATCGGCGGTACGCCGACAGCCAATAGTGCGGGGAAAGAAAAGAAAGTGCCGCCGCCGGCAACCGCATTCATTGCTCCCGCACAAAAAGCGGCAATACCCACGAGTACGATTTGCCATGTATTCATGGCGCGGCCGTCAAATTCCGTTGCACGAGTTGCAGTAGTGCCGTCGAGCATATCGTGCGCAAACGCGTATATTCGATCTGCTTGTCACGCCACAGTTCAGCCAGTGCTGCCCCCTTGCCAGGAAACAGCCTTTTCGCGAGCGCGCCGATCGAATAGATGTCGAATAGTGTGCCGTAAGCATCGAAGGCGATGGCTTGAATGGTCATTGTGTTGACGGTTTCCCGGATTGAGACTCGGCGAACAAAATTGGATGAACTTCACCTTAATATGGATCGCAGTATATTCACTATTAATACGCATAAACAACACCATTTATCACTTTATTATTTCGTTTTAGTCACAAGTAAAGCCGTAATCGCCAAAAAACACCTCCGAAATAGTTCGAGCACCGCCCAATGAACCAATTCAAGCAAATCTCCACCTTCGTCGAGGTCGTCGTCAAAGGTAGCCTGTCCGCTGCAGCGCGGGCCGAAGGCATTGCGCCGGCGATGATCGGACGCCGCCTTGACGCGTTGGAAGAGCGACTCGGCGTCAAGCTCCTGCAACGCACCACGCGCAAGATAGCGCTTACCAATGAGGGCGCTTCTTTTTTGGAGGACTGCCAGCGTATTCTGGCCGAACTGCAGGATGCCGAAGCATCGGTGTCCGATCGCAGCGCCAGGGCCACCGGGCACTTGGCGATTTCCGCACCGGCCGGATTTGGCCGACAGCATGTCGCGCCACTGATGCCGTCCTTCCTTGCGGAGCATCAAGACGTGACACTGACGCTCAACTTGAACGATCGTGTGGTGGACCTGATCGGTGAAGGTATCGACGTCGCAATCCGCATTGCCGCCTTATCCGATTCCAATCTAGTCGGCGTAAAACTGGCTAACAATGAGCGCGTCGTGGTGGCGTCACCGGCCTATCTGAAACGTTACGGCATGCCGGCTGCGCTGGACGACCTGACCAAACACAATTGCCTCGCCTTGAGCAGCGAAGGCAGCCAGCGCGGCTGGACGTTCCGTCAGAATGGCAAGAACGTCACGCTGAAAGTGTCCGGCAATATGGTTTGTAACGACGGCGCGGTGCTGCACGACTGGGCGCTCACCGGTAAAGGGCTGGCATGGCGCTCGATGTGGGAAGTCGGCGCTGAGATCGAATCCGGCAAGCTTGTGACGGTACTGGATGAATTTGCCGCACCGGGTAACGACATTTATGCGGTGTTCGCGCAAAGGCGGCATCTACCATTGCGTATCCGCGCATTGGTAGATTTTCTGCGTCGCGTCTATGCGCAAGGGGATTACTGGCGTAAAACCTAAGTAATTAAAGTAAAGTAAAGTAATTGTGATTTCTGCGCGATATTTGTTGCAGAAGCAAGCCATGTCCGCAACTGACGTTAGCGCGTACAGCTCAGTCGCGAGCATGAACCGAACGCATGTGAAGCGGGCACCTCGTACGCAACGGTTTTGCTTCGTTGCAAGGGGTGGACAGGGCAGTGACCGCAGAAAACATCAGCCGCGCCGAATGGAAGGAGACCAAATCGTACGAACAGGCAGCCGTCGCCGACGTCAAAGCAGCTGAACTGCACTATTTTCCGTCCACCTGCCCAGCTTCAGATTGGTCGTACGTGCGAACGTGCAGTCAAAATCGATACTGCGATCAGGACGAGAGGCAAATCCTGTTCGAGTTTACGCCCAATGCACAAGTGCTCCACTACCCGAACAATCAGTTTGCAGACGGCATACGTGCCGTAGCGTTGGGAAAATCGCGATGAAAAATCCGTTATCGAAACATTCATCCGACGGCACCATGCGTGCAATGCTGCTCGATACGCCACATGCGCCGTTACGTCTGGCACGAATACCGATTCCCTTTCCATCCGATTTTGAAGTATTGATCCGTGTCTCGGCATGCGGCGTATGCCGTACCGATTTGCATATTGCGGATGGTGAATTGCCGCCCCATAAATCGCCGCTGATATTGGGTCATGAAGTGGTCGGCGTAATCACGCACGTGGGTGAACTTGCGCGGCAGTTTTCGGTAGGCGACCGTGTCGGCGTACCATGGCTGGGCGGCAGTTGTCGTCACTGCGTTTATTGCGACGACCATCGCGAGAACCTGTGTGACAACCCGACCTTCACCGGATATGACCGCGATGGCGGTTATGCCGAATACGCGATAGCGGACGCACGCTATTGCTTTGCACTGCCCGTGCGCTATGACGATATCCGAGCCGCGCCGCTATTGTGTGCCGGGCTGATCGGCTACCGTGCTTATGCCATGACCGGCAACGCCAAACGAATCGGACTGTATGGATTTGGCGCCGCCGCACACATCATCGCGCAAGTCGCGTGTCAGCAAGAAAAAGAAGTATATGCATTTACCCGTCCCGGCGACGCGCGATCGCAGGAATTCGCACGCTCGCTTGGTGCGCGATGGGCCGGCGATTCGGACGCCACTGCCCCAGCACTGCTGGATGCGGCCATCATCTTCGCGCCAGCCGGGGCGCTCGTTCCTTTGGCGCTGGCCGCGACCCGCAAAGGTGCAACCGTGGTTTGCGCCGGCATCCACATGAGCGACATACCGCGCTTTCCGTATTCGCTGTTATGGGGCGAACGGACGGTGCGCTCGGTTGCCAATTTGACGCGTGCCGATGGAGAGGCTTTTTTTGCGCTAGCCGACACTATCGATATTCATGCGAAGTCTATGCCATTCGTCTTGGAAGACGCGAACCGCGCATTGGCCGCATTGCGCGCGGGAGAATTCGAGGGTGCCGCGGTCCTGTTGCCGCAGTCATGAAGTCGGTTGCGCACGAAGATGTCGGTGCCGAGTGTAGAGCCAGATTGCCCACGCCCCCAGCCCGGTCACCAAGACGCAAAACACAATGAGCCCACCGATAAATGGCAGCATGCCAACAATTGCAAGGATAGCTAGCGCGAGCAATAAAAACAGGATCCGGCGTCCTGTTGAAAGCGTTGCCGGCTGCTTCATTGCTGTCGAGATTTTCCTGCCGATAAAGAAAGCGGCGGCGAGATAACCAAGCAACAAGCACAATGGATAGAGCAACAGCAAAATGAATGCCACCGGAATCCCGATGATGGTAATCATCAAGAGAATCGCGGCTGGAGGAATCGTGAACAGCAACGCAAGGCCGATAAGAAAACTTTTCGCCGGATGCTCTTTGATGACCTCTTCGGCGCCACTGACCGCGTTGGGAAAAAGAAAATAGAGCAACGCGCCTGCCGTCAGCATGCTCAGGATGAATAACAGGTGAAACCAAGGAAAGCTGCGCTTGCCGGTCGCCCGTGATTGCCATCCTTCCGGTGTTTTTTCACGGGTAATTTTTCCGCTTACTTGCGCAGTTTGATCCTGCGACAATGCATTCGGGCTGGCATACGATAAATCGCCGATAATCTTGGCACCGGGAAGTAATTTTATTTCATTGCCGTACAAGCGCGTATTACCGTCGATCTGACCCGAGATATGGATTGTGCCGGCGTAAATTTTGGCGCCTTTGCCAATTCTGCCCTCGACAATGACTTGTCCCCCGGACAGCAAAGCAGAGCGGGCAATGTTTGCCGTGTTAGTTAATGTTATCGTGCCGCCAGCGGCGACCAGTTCGCCATCGATGTCGCTTTCGATGTTGACGGTGCCGCCTGCGGCACGGACATCCTGTCTGACGGGTGCGTGTAACTCAATTGCCCCACCGACGATTGCAGCATCGGCGCCCACCTCCTGGCCCACGCTGATCCGCCCACCAGCGGCCAGCAAATCGCCTGTTACCGGCGCCGCGATTCTGACATTTGCGCCCATGGCATAGGTATTACCGCCTTCGGTTTTTTCGATATTTACTTGTGCGCGGCCGGTTGTCAAAACGACAGAGGCGACGAAGAAAATCACGAGAGATCGAAAAATATTTTTCAATCTGGATCCGGCAGTTGGACAGATGCGAGTGTGCATTTTTCCGGCCCTCAGGCTAGACGCCATCCGCCAAAGCAGGGTTTTGATTTCCCATCTCCCAGAGAGAGATGGGGCTTCCCAGACAAAAATGAGCGGTCAACTGCCGAATCTCGGTTCATCGCGTCACTCCCTTTCGGCAGGCTGCATTAACTCCCCCCACTGCTACCTTAGCGATAGGCAAAATTCCCGCTCTGATCCATCACAAGGCAAGTGCCAATAGATGGCCATATGCTGTTTCAAACCATTCATTGCAGAAAGAAGAAGTATCAACGCCAACTGTTTTTCCCAAAAAAAATCCCCGGCAAACCGGGGATTTTTTATTTCGCTTGATTCAGCTTAGATAGGCTGAATGTTCGAAGCTTGCTTGCCCTTAGGACCAGCAGTAACTTCAAAAGAAACGCGTTGGTTCTCTTGAAGAGACTTGAAGCCGCTCGACACGATTGCCGAGAAGTGCGCGAACAGATCTTCGCCGCCTTCGTCAGGGGTAATAAAGCCGAAGCCCTTCGAATCATTGAACCATTTTACGATACCAGTTGCCATTACATTTCCTATTACAGTTTAAATTGGGCTTGCGCCCGGACATCGTGTTTGAAGCAAGAAAGAAATGACAGACTAATACTGCACTACTAGCTCGAATCTAAACGATTTAAGAATTATACCGGATAAAGCGATAAAACCGGCATGATCTAGCTCAAATATGCGTGTCCTTCAAAGCCGTGTTTTCCCAAGCACTGTTTTCAGTATGCAATCCAAGCACAATCCGCAAGGATTACAGGATGAACCTGAATGTATTGCGCTCTGCGAACTTGGGAAGGTACAACGCCTCGTCGGTCCTGCTCCATATGGTTTCAGCACTCATCTTTGCCTCACGTCGAATGGTCATGCCGATGCTGACTATGTCGGGACTTTCGTCAAAGCACATCACCGGCCGCTTTTCATCATACGGCTCTTCGTACGTATAACGACACCGAATGGCAGGCATCCGGCTTTGATCAGCGCGCCGCTTTACGGATTTTTTTAGTTTCAAACATGCGGATATCGGCGGTTTTCAGAAGCGCTTTCGAATCTTCTCCATCTTGTGGAAAGACCGCCCAACCCAACGATACGCCGACCCCCACCGCACCATGATCCAGCATGATAGGCTCTTCGACGATCGTCCGGATCTTGTCCTCCGCCGCAATCACATCGGCAGTGTCGGCGACACCCTTGAGCAATACCACGAATTCATCACCGCCGTAACGCGCCACCACATCCGTGACCCGCACCGCCGATCGCAGACGTGCGGCGACGATTACCAGAACCTGGTCTCCGGCGCCATGGCCGTATTGATCATTGATCGATTTAAAATGATCCAGGTCTATAAACAGAAGCGCGAAATTGGATGATTGCGAAGGATTTTGCGCCGCTTGCCGCTTCAGAAAACCGATCTGCGCATTCAATGACTCACGATTGAATACGGCAGTAAGCTTGTCAACACGCAGGTTATGTTCCATCTCGCTGAAGGTCTGCGCGAGCTGGCCAATTTCATCGCGCCGGTTGATTTTCAGCGCAGGCAAGGGTTCGCCATTGCCGACTTTTTTGACCGCATTGGTCAGCGCTCGAATATCCAGCAGCACACGGTTGAGAATCGACAGTCCCAGCACCAACGCAATGATTACGCAAATACCGGCAATGAAAATACCCTGATAGAAGCTGCGCGTCACACCCCCCATGAAATCGGCGCGCGGTATAGCCACTACCGTGAACCAGTCGACGCCGTACTTCGTTCCCAATTGCGACGCGGCGATTTCGACCGTGCCGTCTGATGTCGAAAACTCGCGCGCCAACGAAACACGCAGATCCAGCCCTTGCTTTCTCCAGTCGCGCAGCTGTGCATAGGTATCGCGGATCAGCGATGTCTTCATTTCTTCCGCGTGCATTCTTTGCGGGCTGCCATTGACCATTTTGAAAGGCAGTTCCTTGCCGGAAGTGGCAATCATGAAGCCTTCGCTATCCATTACAAACGCTACCCCGTTTTGGCCGACAAGCAAGGTGCGTAGAAAATCGGTCAGCGCTTTGAGCGTAACATCCGTCGCTATTACTCCGGCTAGTGTGCGGTCGGCACGATAGACGGATTTGGCCAGCGTAATTGTCGGCTCCTTGGAGGTGAAATCATTGTAGACCGGCGACCAGACCGGCTCGGCTTTCTTGGCCGCCACCGCATACCAGGGGCGTATTCGCGCATCATAATCGTCCGTACGCAATAGCTTGTCGCGGTTACCCGGCGCCAACACGCTGTATACGTGACGCTTCTTTGCCTGGGGCTCGCGCAGATACAGCTCAACGAAATCCTTGCTGACCCGATTGACGCCGACAAAACGGCCATCGGCGCCACCGAAATACACATAATTATTGACTTCCATGAACAAGCCGCTGGCCGTCCAGAAACGCTCCTCCAATACAGTGAGATTGTCGGAAAACGGCTGGGCCCGGGGAATCGTTTCGGGGTCAGGAGCGACCGACTGGAGCGCAATCAAAGCGCCCGAAAGATGCTGCTCAGTAGCAGCACTGATGCGATTGGTCATATCCACCAACACGCGTCGGCTTAAATCCTCGACCGCATCCGCGCCCGCTCGATAGGAGACGCCGCCAATCGCGGCAGAGACGAAGACCACAAGAAAAACGAACGGCAAGACCAACTGCCGTCTCAATGAAGACTTGCTCATGCCCCTCCTCAGGATGCAAGAAAGGCCTTTTGCGAAACCTTTTGTTGTTTTTTGAAAAATGATTATAGCGCTCACCAAAAGGAAGGAGAATCCGTCACATCGTTAATATTGTCAATAGGCAATCAAAATCAATAACGGAAAATCATCAATGACCAATTGCAAATGCGGACTTGATTTAAAAACTGGGTCGCCCAGCTTGATCGTGGCCAGCGATATCAGGAAAGACTGCGGCGCTTCGATTACACTGCATGCTCGACAATTTTCGACATGGATCCACCATGCGTGATCAGAACACAATCCGACTAAGCACACTCGCATCCTACCTGTTCGCAGCGCTCGCCTTACTGATGATATTGCACCAAGGGCTGGTAGGCGCGCTCTTCTCCGGCTTGCTGGTGTACGCGCTGGTGCATATGCTGGCGCCTTTGCTCGAAAAGAAAATCAGCGGGCAGCGTGCCAAAATGATTGCCGTTGTCGCGCTCAGCATAGTGGTGGTCACCGCGTTGTCGCTAGCGATTTGGGGCGCAATCTCGTTCTTTCAGAGCGACGCGGGCAATGTGCGTGTGTTGCTGCAGAAATTGGCCGACATCATCGAAGCATCGCGCGACCAAATCCCGGTCTGGCTGAGAGAACATTTGCCAGACGATGCCGAAGCGTTAAGAAAGATGATTATCACTTGGCTGCGCGAACATTCGATTGAAGCGAAGTCGCTAGGGGAGGAAGCCGGGCGTGGTGCTGCACAACTCTTGATCGGCATGATTATCGGCGCGATGGTTGCGTTGCACGATACCGAGGACGATGCCCCCTATCTGCCGCTCGCTGCGGCATTGCGCGACCGCGTTGCAAATTTGAGCCGCTCCTTCCAGCAAATCGCATTTGCCCAAGTGCGCATTGCGGCAATCAACGCCGCGCTGACTGCAATCTATCTATTAATTTTACTGCCGCTCACCGGCATCAAATTGCCGCTGTCGAAGAGTCTGATCATCATCACATTCGTTGCCGGCCTGCTGCCGGTGGTTGGGAATCTCATATCCAACTCGGTTCTCGTGGTGGTAGCGTTGTCTCACTCATTGCACACCGCCGTAATCTCGCTCCTGTTCATGGTCATTATTCATAAATTCGAATATTTCCTGAATGCGCGCATTATCGGTTCGCATATTCAAGCACGCGCATGGGAGTTGCTGATCGCCATGCTGGTCATGGAATCGCTATTTGGCTTGTCCGGGTTGATCGCGGCGCCCGTATTGTATGCATATATCAAGAAGGAATTGATGAAGCACGAGCTGGTGTGAATCGGGCTTTGCGCGGTTAGCGCAAGGCTTTTCCATATCTGAAGTGATTGCCATACCGAAAATCAAGGCAGGCAGCGAGAACTTGCGGAAATGATGGAGCGCTTCGAGGCGCTCCCGAACAGATGCATCGGCGTGCATCCGCATTATTATTTATTGACTGCGTCCTTGAAAGCTTTGCCGGCCGAAAATTTGACCGTCTTGGCTGCGGCAATCGTGATCTCTTCGCCAGTGCGTGGATTGCGACCTGTACGCTCAGCGCGTTTACCTGAGGCAAAGGTGCCAAATCCGACCAATTGCACTGAATCGCCATTTGCAATTGCTTTAACTACATTATTAACAACAGACTCGAGTGCGCGCTGTGCTGCCGCTTTTGACAAATCGCAATCAGCCGCAATGGCGTCGATGAGTTCAGTTTTATTCATACAATCTCCTTATAAAAGAGCACGGATTCTAGCATTAAGTACCCATGCAAAAGAAATTGTGTCTTTATGGAAGCAGGCCATGCCCGCGACTGTTTGTCGGTATGTCTATATGTGCAAACGCTGTTTGCGGGCATGGCTCGCACCCACAAACAATGTCGTACAAAAATCGCAATTATCCAGCCGAACACATTTCAGCCGATTCTTACTGTCATTTTGAGGCCTTGTCCGCCATTTCTTTGGAGCGCAGCCTCCCCAGCAACTTTTTTCTTTCAAGCACCGCTATTGCTCGTTTTTTCCTTCTGCAACCGTCACTAGTGCGGGGCGCAGAAGACGGTCGGCGATCATGTATCCTTTTTGCAGCACACTGATAATGGTATTGGCGTTCTGTTCGGCAGGCTCCATCGAAATTGCCTGATGTTTGGCCGGATCAAGCTTGTCGCCCGGCATGGGGTTTATTTCCGTTAACCTGTTTTTTTCAAAGGCTGCATTCAACTGTTTCAATGTCATCTCGACGCCTTTTTTGAGGGATTCAATCGAGGGCGTCTCGACCTTGAGGGCGGTTTCCAGACTGTCTTTCACCGGCACCAGCGCTTCGGCAAAGTTCTCGATGGCGAATTTATGGGCGCGCGTGATGTCTTCCTGCGCACGCCGACGGAAATTTTCCATTTCTGCTTTAGCGCGCAAAAATGCATCCTGCAATTCCACTGCCCGCTGTTCTGCGTCGGCAAGTTTTTCTTCAAGGTTGGGTTCAACCTGCGTCGTTCCATTCTCCACTGCGCTATCGGCTTGTTTCGGCTGCGCGAGCAGTTCTGCTGGTGGCGTAACCGGCTCGGGTGCCAGCGTGTCAGGTTCAGAGGGTGGCACGACCGGTTCGGCGGGGGGAGTGACCGGTTCCGACGGTAGAACAATCGGCTCAGGTGACTGTCCTCGCTCTTGCCATTTTTCCTGATTTTGCATAGTAAATTCTCCCGCATTGATTTGAAAATTCGACAAAA
This sequence comes from uncultured Oxalobacteraceae bacterium, assembly GCA_966250375.1. GTDB lineage: Bacteria > Pseudomonadota > Gammaproteobacteria > Burkholderiales > Burkholderiaceae_D > CAMLDH01. The sequence goes on along the minus strand of CBINHE010000023.1, from coordinate 17,317 downwards.
CTGCAAGACCCGCAATACAAAATGACATAGGAATTCAGCATTTCGTTTCAAGAGATGCTTTATTTTCAGACCGACATCAACAAAATTGGTTGTTTATACCGAACGTATGAGAGACAAGAAACGTCAACATGGCCGCATGGTGCGCATTTTGCTTGCAATGAAATTTTTATTTGATACGAGATTTCTGAGAACAGATCTCGCATGAGATATGAAAATTGCGCAAGTCGCTCCGATTTTTGAAAGCGTGCCTCCCAAGGCGTATGGCGGCACTGAACGCGTTATTTCTTACCTTACCGAAGAATTAATCCAGCAGGGACATGAAGTAACCCTGTTCGCTACTGGCGATTCGGTTACGCAAGCGCGACTCGTAGCACCTGTGGCACATGCAATGCGGCAAGACTACATACGGAATCCTTGGCTGGCGTATTACACGATAGAAATGGACATGGTATGCGAACGCGCAGCTGACTTCGACATCATCCATTTTCACACCGACTACTTGCATTTCCCCGTTACAAGATATCTCGATGTTCCACATATAACAACCTTGCACGGGCGGCTTGATTTACCCGAGCTCGCTCCGCTTTACCAGCACTTTAACCACATCCCGCTGGTGTCGATATCGGACAGCCAGCGTACTCCACTGCCGTGGGCCAACTGGTGCGAAACGGTGTACCACGGCTTGCCGCCGCTACTCTCATTCCAGCCTCTTCCCGAAGAGTACTTTGCATTCATCGGCCGGCTCTCACCTGAAAAGCGCGTAGACCGGGCGATCGATATCGCCAAGCAATGCGGGGTGCCTCTCTATATCGGTGCAAAAATCGATAACGCGAACGAGCCTTACTTCAATGAATTCATCCGGCCGCAGCTGCAAACGCCGTTGATAAGCTTTCTGGGAGAAATAAACGACATTGAAAAACGCCATCTGCTGGAACATGCAAAAGCGCTGCTGTTCCCGATTGACTGGCCCGAACCATTCGGACTCGTGATGATCGAAGCTTTTTCTTGCGGAACGCCGGTCATCGCCTATCGTCATGGTTCGGTTCCCGAGATCATGGAAGACGGCGTCACAGGATTTGTAGTGAATAACCAGGAAGAAGCAATACGCGCGGCGCGCAACATTACGTCGATTGACAGAGCTGGCTGCAGGAACGCCTTCGACCGGCGCTTTACCGTTGCGCACATGGCCAACAATTACTTGCGCATTTATCGGAAATTGCTGGACGATTGGAAACCCCGTGCGCCAGCATTGACTTGCCAAGCACCTATCTCGGCGGACCGGAGCACTCATGGTTGACAAGATTCAATTGGGCGAGCAGTGGTACATCCTCGCCACTTCCTCGCCGACCGATGAGCGTCGCCGTGTGCTCAAGCACAATGAGATGTTCGCGCTGTTCGATCGCTTCGGGGATATCCAATCGATCGGTTTGGGAGAAGAAGGTATCTACCACGGAGATACTTGTTACCTTTCCCGCCAGGAGTTGTTGATTGAAGGTGTTCGGCCGATGCACCTGAACTCGACGGTGAAAGACGACAACGGGCTTTTCATCATCGAGCTGATGAATCCCGATCTTCATTCCGAAGGAAAACATCCGATCCATAAGGGCGTATTGCATATCTTCCGGGCCAAACTCTTGTGGGACAACGCGTGCTATGAGCATATACGCGTGGCTAACTATGGCCTTGAGTTGGTTGAAACGACCCTGTCGATCGATTTCGGTTCGGACTACAAGGACATATTTGAAGTACGCGGCTTCAAGCGCGAGCAACGCGGTACGGACATCCCGCCGCAAGTCGGCGAGAGCGAACTGCTGCTGCAATACCAAGGACGGGATAAAAGCGTCCGCAAGACCCGTATTACCTGCGATCCGGCGCCCACCAAGCTGACATCAGATCGAGCGGAATTCGCGCTATCGCTTTTACCGAAAGACGAGTCGCATCTGTATTTGAGAATCGCTTGCGAATCGCAAAATGTGCCACCGCCGCAGCCCGTTGACTATTTCAGTGCATTCAATAGCATCAACCAGTCCGTCAAGTCGCGCTTGCATGGGCGGTGCAAGATCGTTACGTCCAACCCGCTTTTCAATAGCTGGCTTGACCGCTCGACAGCGGATCTCGTCATGCTGACGACGACTTTGCCTGAAGGGGAATATCCGTATGGCGGCCTGCCTTGGTACTCGACTACTTTCGGCCGCGACGGCATCCTGACTGCGCGCGAGTATCTGTGGGTTGATCCCAGTCTGGCGAAGGGTGTTCTCACTTTCCTGGCGGCGACGCAGGCGACCGAACTCGATCCAGTGCGCGATGCGGAACCCGGCAAGATCCTGCATGAGGCGCGCAAGGGTGAATTGGCTGTGCTGAATGAAATTCCCTTCCGGCACTACTATGGCACCGTGGATGCCACGCCGCTATTCGTCGGTCTGGCCGGTGCTTATTACGAGCGGACCGGCGATCTGGAATTTATCCGTTCTATCTGGGGCAATATCCATAGAGCACTGCAGTGGATCGAACAATACGGCGACAAGGATGGCGACGGCTTTGTCGAATATGCCCGTTACAGCGAGACAGGACTGGCGCAGCAAGGCTGGAAGGATTCCCATGATTCGGTGTTCCACAGCGATGGACAACTGGCCGATGCGCCGATCGCGTTGTGCGAAGTACAGGGATACGTCTACGAAGCAAAATTGCGTGCGGCGCAATTGGCGCACCTTTTCGGCGAGCACACCTTTGGACGCGACCTCGAGAATGCAGCACGCCAACTCAAGGATCACTTCAACAAAACGTTTTGGTGTGAACAGATCGGCACCTACGCTCTTGCACTCGACGGCAAGAAAAAGCAATGCGCCGTGCCATCGTCGAATGCCGGGCATGCCTTATGGTCAGGCATTGCCACGCCGGAGTATGCGGCACGGGTGGCCACGCAGCTTATGAACGACGATTTTTTTTGCGGCTGGGGAATCCGCACCATCCCCGGCACCGAAACACGCTACAACCCGATGGCTTACCATAACGGTTCGGTATGGCCCCACGACAACGCGTTGATTGCCGACGGCATGGCGCGTTACGGTTTCACTGACAAGGCGATGGCGATCTTCAGTGGACTGCGAGACGCGAGTCTTTACATGGACCAGAATCGCATGCCCGAACTTTTCTGCGGCTTCTCGAAGCGTCCGGATGAAGGGCCCACGCTGTATCCGGTCGCATGCTCTCCGCAGGCTTGGGCCGCCGCCAGCGTGTTTTCATTACTGCAAGCGTGCCTGGGTCTTTCCTTTGATTCGGAAAAACCGGAAATACGGTTCAGGCATCCCCAACTGCCGCCGTTTCTCGATACCGTGGAAATCAGGGATCTGGAGATCAGCGGTTCGATCGTCGATTTAATGCTGCAGCGTTATCCAAGCAACGTTGGCGTCAAGGTCATGCGCAAAGTGGGGGATGCAGAGATTGTGACCATGGCTTAAGTATCACGTAAAAGAAGCGGTGAATTTGTAGGAGCGGGCCTTGCCCGCGATAGCTTGCATGTGCCAACACCTATCGCGTGGTGGAGCAGGGAATTCGTGCGGTCTGCCGCACGCCTGCGCAACGATTTGCGCTTGCAAGCGGATCGCCGCCCGGCGCAAATGCGCCCTGCAAGGGAGGCCCGCTCCTACAAAAAATGCCGCGTAGAACTCACAATTAATTTTGCTCGGTTACTTAGCAGATGTGGAAGTTATTCGTGATGCGTCCTATTGACGTTCACCAGGCGGCATCGAAGGCAAGGCATTTTTCAGTAATTCACTCAGCTCGGACTGATCAACGGTTTCCTTTTCCAGCAACATCTTCGCCAGTACGTTCAACAATTCGCGCTTGGCATTCAAGGTGTCCATGACACGCGCATGCGCGTCATGGAGAAACTTCACGATTTCCGCATCAATGGTTTCAGCGGTGCGTTCGCTATACATCTTTTTTTCTTGCAGTGGCAAGGAATTGAGAAAAGGCGCCCGCACTTCTTCAAATGTGGCAAGCCCCAGCCGTTCGCTCATGCCATATTGGGTGACCATGTGCCGCGCCATGTCGGTGGCCATTTGAAGATCGTTTTGTGCTCCAGTGGAAACGTCGCCAAAGACCAGTTCTTCAGCAACGCGCCCACCTAAAAAAACGTCGAGGCGATCCAACAGCTCCGCCCTCTTCAAGAGATAGCGATCTTCGGTAGGAAGCTGCTGCGTATACCCCAGCGCGGCAATACCGCGAGGAATGATCGAAATTTTGGCGACTCGGTCTGCATGGCTGCGGAATTCCGCGACCAGCGCGTGCCCAGCCTCGTGATACGCCACCGTTTCCTTTTCGCGCGGGTTCATCACACGCGTCTTTTTTTCGAGGCCGGCTACGATGCGATCGATGGCCTCGTCGAAATCGCTCATCTCTACATTGTCCTTGCCGCGCCGCGCAGCCAGTAGCGCAGCCTCGTTGACCAAGTTGGCCAGATCGGCGCCGGCAAATCCAGCGGTGCGTGCGGCAATCGTGGCGAGATCGACTTGCGGTGCAAGCCTCACGTTTTTGGCATGTACCTTCAGGATTTTCCCCCTCCCCTTCAGATCGGGACGGTCAAGTGCAATATGCCGATCGAACCGGCCGGGCCGCAGCAGCGCCGCATCGAGAATTTCCGGGCGGTTGGTTGCCGCCAGGATGATCACGCCCTTGTTGGTATCGAAGCCATCCATTTCGACCAGCAACTGATTCAAGGTCTGTTCCTGCTCGCTATGGCCGCCTGCGATGTTGCCTACCCCACGCGCTTTGCCAAGCGCATCCAGTTCATCGATGAAAATGATGCACGGCGCTTTCTGTTCCGCCTGCGCAAATAAATCGCGTACCCGCGCCGCGCCGACGCCGACGAACATTTCCACGAATTCCGATCCGCTAATGGAGAAAAATGGCACCCCGGCTTCACCGGCGACGGCCTTGGCAAGCAGCGTTTTTCCGGTTCCCGGCGCCCCGACAATCAACACGCCTTTGGGAATTTTTCCGCCCAGACGCCGATAGCGCTCCGGCTGCTTCAAAAATTCGACCACTTCCATCAATTCGTCTTTTGCTTCGTCGATTCCAGCCACGTCGTCAAAGGTCACGCCGGTTTGGCTTTCCATGTAGACGCGCGCCTTGCTCTTTCCGATATCGAACGCCCACCCGGAAGTCATCCCGGACCGCTTTGCAAGGTAACTCCACAACACAAAAAACAGAAGGATCGGTATGACCCATGAAAGAAGCGTGGTCAGCCAACTGCTTTGGACCATGCCTTCAAAGCGCACGCCGGCCGCCTCCATATCCTGCACTAACGAAGAATCGGTGACCCTGACGCTCACAAATGCACGCCGTTCTTCGCCAGTGCGCTTCAGTTCATCAGCCTTCTGTTTTGGCAGCACTTTTTCCAGCCCGTCTGTTTTGAATGTTCCGCGAATCACGTCTTGGCTTATCGCCACATCATCCACTTTGCCAGCCTTCAGTAATTGCTTGAAGTCACTGTACGCAAGCGATTCCGTGCGTTGCGTCTCGATGATGGTTTGGACCATTATAAAAATGAGAGGCAGAAGCAGCCACCAGTACCAGATCGGAATTTGCGTTTTTTGTGATCGATCTCGATCTGAATTCAAGGGGTGCCCCGACTTAGGAATGTGTATGGAACAAGTGCTGTCCAATTTGGCCCCGTCTGACGGGATGGCAATAGTGTTCGGCACATTATTTGCTCAGCGTCTGCGTTAGAGGCTCCTTCCCCTTCAAGGGGAAGGTTGGGATGGGGATGGGTTACAAGCCACGGCATTAAACCCATCTCCACCCTAACCCTCCCCTTGAAAGGGAGGGAATACGGCGGTTGGAACACGTTAGCAACCAATGTGCCGAACACTATTGACGGGATGGTGTAGCGGGGGTTTCAAGGGCATGGTGAAGCAGGGAATTCGTGGAGCACTGCGCCACGCCTGCGCAACGATATCGCCTTGCAAGGCGATGTTCCTGTATAAAGCGCCCGGAGCGCCATGTAGCGGGCGACACCATTTAGTCGTTTGCAGCATCGTGCTCGTAAGGATCGGCCAGCAAAACGCTTTCGCATTAATGTCTCATCGCAACCACGCGAAACGAAAGGATAAAATCACATTATGCGCACTGTCTGCCATGATTTTGAGATCGATCAATTTTTACTTTTAATGTCATGCCGCGATGGTGCGTCTTACAATCCGCCGGCAAGTCTTACATTTTCTCAAGGGTGATTTTCTCTCGCAGGCAATGGACGGCAGCTCCCGTTTGCGGCTGCAACAGGGCCTCCGCATCCGGTTTTTTCCGTCGCAATTTTGTCTGCCAATTCGATTGGCATGCGGATTGCCTGCAAGTGGAATATCTCTTTCCCATTACCGTCTACATGAATTTTCCGGTTCCAGTAATGCACCTGTTCTGGACCGGCCATCAGGGAGCAAGTAATGCCCCTCAGTCTTACTTCGCCGGCATTTGAGGCCGACCATAATATTCCTGCGATCCACACTTGTGACGGCAATGATGTTTCACCGCCCTTGTCTTGGACAAGCGTACCGGCTGCCGCCAAAAGCTTGGCATTGATTGTCGATGATCCCGATGCGCCCGATCCGACTGCACCTCGGAAGACGTGGGTGCATTGGGTGCTGTACAACATCCCGGCGAGTGCTGCCGGTTTGCCGAAAGGAGTGCAGCCGCAAAATTTGCCTGCAGGCACACGTGAAGGCCTCAATGACTGGAAACGTACAGGCTATGGTGGCCCCTGCCCGCCTATTGGTCGCCACCGCTATATTCACAAGCTTTATGCACTGGACGTAGTTCTGCCCCACCTTGACAATCCGACCAAGGCACAACTGGAAGAAACGATGCAAGGCCACATCATTGAGCGCACAGAGCTGGTCGGCCTGTATCAGCGCGAATAAAAATTGTGGGTTTGTTGTGTAATCTTTACGCTGAAAATGCAGTCAAAGAAAAATTAAAGCGCGGCGCAAGTTGATGCCGATCGCTACGGAGACAGGCAAGAGCAGCAGGTAACAGGCAAGGAGGCGTTGATGATGCTATCAGCGCAAAAAGGATTGATCACGATCAGATCCGGTTCGGCCCGACTGGAAGGCATGTTGGAAGTGCCAGAAAACCCGATCGGTATTGTCATATTTGTGCATGGCAGCGGCAGCAGTCGCTTAAGTCCTCGCAACAATTACGTCGCTGGTGAATTACGCAATGCCCAAATAGGAACGCTGCTGATGGACTTGCTTACCGCGCAAGAAGATCGGGATTATAAAAAGCGTTTCGATATTTCGTTGTTGGCGCAACGTTTGAATACCGCAACTGACTGGGTGCAGCAATACGACAGCACCCAATCTCTTCCCATTGGATTATTCGGCGCCAGCACCGGCGCGGCGGCAGCGCTACAACTTGCCGCCGTGCGCAGCCTCGAAATCGCGGCGCTCGTATCGCGCGGCGGCCGACCGGATATGGCGGGCCGCCAAGCATTGGCTAAAGTACGCGCGCCGACACTGCTCATCGTCGGTGGATTGGACGATGTCGTGATTGACCTGAATCGAGTAGCGTACACCGCCCTCCATTGCGAAAAGCGACTTGAGATTATTCCCGACGCCACCCATTTATTCGAAGAGCAAGGAACGCTGGAAGAGGTTGCCGCACTTGCCACGGATTGGTTCGTACGGTATTTGAAAAAATTGGCGTGAATTCCCTTTTGGATTTCAAAATCATGTCAACCATTACTAATTCCCCATTGAGCATTGCCATTTCTTCCGCCGCGCATCTCTTGAAAGGGACGGTTGATGATTATGATCCTCTGCTGGATTTGATCGGCGACGCGCGCTTCGTATTGATGGGCGAGGCAACACACGGCACGCACGAGTTTTATCGCGAACGTGCGCGCATTACACAACGCCTGATTACCGAAAAAAATTTCACCGCCGTTGCGGTGGAAGCCGACTGGCCGGATGCGTATCGGGTCAATCGTTATGTTCACGGCCAGAGCGACGATATGGACAGCAAACAGGCGCTGGCCGGCTTCAAGCGTTTTCCGACCTGGATGTGGCGCAATACCGATGTGGTCGATTTTGTCGAATGGCTACGCAGCTACAACGGCTCTTTATTGCCGCAAGCGCCTGCGGTAGGATTTTACGGACTTGATCTCTATAGCCTGTTCACGTCGATCGAGGAGGTCTTGCATTATCTGCACAAGGTTGACCCAGGAGCTGCGCAGCGCGCCCGGGCGCGTTACGCCTGCTTCGATCATTTCAATGAAGACAGTCAGCACTACGGCTATGTGGCGAATTTCGGCTTGTCGGCTTCATGCGAAAACGAGGTCGTGGCGCAATTGCGCGATCTGCAAGCGCGCGCCGCCGATTATTTGCAGCGCGATGGTGCGGATGCGGCGGATGCGTTTTTTTATGCGCAGCAAAACGCCCGGCTTGTCATGAATGCGGAAGAATACTATCGCACCATGTTCCGCGGCCGCATCTCCTCCTGGAATTTGCGTGACCGACATATGACGGAAACGCTGGATGCGCTAGCGCAGCATTTGTCGCGCACAAGCGGCAAGCCTGCCAAGATCGTGGTGTGGGAGCACAACTCGCATATCGGCGATGCGCGCGCCACCGAGATCGGCCGACAAGGCGAATGGAATGTCGGACAACTGGCGCGCGAACTCTACGGCGAAGAAGAGACGAGGCTGATCGGCTTTACGACCTATCAGGGGACGGTGACCGCCGCGTCGGGCTGGGATGCGCCGGCCGAATGCAAGCACATTCGACCGGCATTGGCAGGCAGCTATGAAGAGGCACTGCATCACACCGCGATAGCGCGTTTCATGCTGCCGCTACGTGAAAAAAATCCGGCGACACAAGCACTATTCGATGGCCGGCTTGAGCGCGCCATCGGCGTGATCTATGCGCCCGAGACCGAACGCCAAAGCCACTATTTTTACGCACACCTGCCGCAACAATTCGATGTCGTGCTGCATTTCGACGAGACCCATGCCGTCGAGCCGCTCGAACCCACGAGTCATTGGAAAACAGGAGAATCGCCGGAGACATTTCCGGTCGGCGTTTAATCGCCTTTTCGCCGCCTGAATACGTACTTCTGGGCAGCTTCTTGGTCGGACAAGCCATGCAACGTGGATTCAGTTGAGAGCATGTCGTGCTGGGTTTTTCATGGAAATCCATCTTGGAAAGAGCAACGCGCGAACGCAACATTTTTCCGCTTGCGAGTGCGCTCTCTGACACCGCAACCTGATTATTCGCGGGGATGCCGGACGCCGCCGTCGGTCTTTTGCTTGATGACGCTAATCTCGCCATTGCCCTCGATATACGCCGCCTTCACCTCGGAGAGTTCCTCGATGCCTTGCGCTCTCAAGTGGCTCCACAGTTCTTCAAGTGAAACCGATTCTCGCCTCATGTTATGCCGGATCAGCAGTCCATCCCTGATCAGCAGCGCTGGCGGCGGATGCACAAGGTAGCCAATGAACCGGACGCGAAAGGCCAGTTGATCCAGCACGAAATTCCAGAAAATGATCACGCTGACGAGCAACATGCCATCAGTGACGGAGTGATACTCGCCCGCCATCCCGTTTTGCGCCGCGTCTGCAAGAAACACGATCATCAGCAGATCCGGCAACGCGACTGTTCCTATTTCACGCTTCAGCAATAGCCGAAGCAAAAGAAATATGGCCAGATACATTACCGTCCCGCGCACGGCAATTTCGAGCAGCGGCGTGTCCAGAGCGAAAACCCTGCCCCAATCGGCCGGCATCAACCAGTTCATAACGCTCCCTGTCAGTGGAACCGCATCCGTCTACAAGATTCCGATGTGCCGTCCTACGCTGCACTCTCCTCCACCTGCGATGAACAATCAGATTGACAAGTTGGCGACAAGTTGCGTGCCATCCCTATATCAGGAATGTGTATGTTGTTTGGCATGCGATCTAATATTCATATATGTCTAGCAATTCCCGTTCCTGGCGGCAGTACCCTGCTACAACGGACGACGGTGCTATTGCTAACTGAAATTTTTACAGGTATGTGCCGGTAATTCCTTCCAGCCGAGGGAAGGCCAGGCAATGACGTCATCGACTAGTACTAACACTGCTGTCTACTGTGGCATTCGGCAACAACTGCCCTTGGCTTTGCCTAGAGCCTGATTTGTGTCAATCGGGACCTCGAATTGCCGTTCCGGTAAACCGTCCAAATACATATGGACGTTTGCCCGTCCCTTTTGCCCCAAGGAACGGTGGATTCATCGATATTACTGTATGGCCACTCCTTGATTTTTCCAAGTTGCCATGTGGCGCTTGACACGGCAAAGATGACATCAGGCAATTGAAAGGGAAATCATGCTGAAAGAATTCTCCCCTCTGTCAATCACCGAGTTTCATGACAAAAAACTGTTCGATGTCGATTGGCTGACAGATCCCTCGCCTGAATCGCGCACCGATGCGTGGCGCTGGATAGAAAGCAATCACAGATACAACGTCCTGCTCTGGAACGAGGAAGACAAGGCAAGGCGCACCGATGTAGATACCGCGGAAATCGCGGCAAGCAAGGGCTTCATTGATCAGTACAACCAGAAACGCAATGACGCGGTCGAGTTGATCGACGAAGCTATCCTTTCCGCACTCAATACGGTTGCACCATCCGCGTCCGCTCGGCAGAACAGCGAAACTGCTGGCGCCATGATCGACCGGTTATCGATCCTGTCCTTGAAAATATTCCACATGCGTGAACAGATGTTCCGCATGGATGCAAGCGAACAACACATCGCGACGTGCAAAGCTAAACTGCAACGACTGAATGTTCAACGACAGGACCTTGCTGCATGCCTTGAGCAGCTGCTTGCCGATGCCTCTGATGGACGCGCCTATTTCAAGGTGTACCGCCAATTCAAGATGTACAACGATCCGACGCTCAACCCCTACCTCTACGGAACGCCGATTCAGACGGCTCAGACAGAAAAGGAAAAGGTGCCGCGATGAGCGCCGCGGCCATTGTCGATGTCCTTATTCCGACGTTCAATCGGCCGTGCGCACTCGCCGTCACGCTGACAGCATTGTCCGCGCAAACATTTCCGCATTTTCGCATCGTTATCTCCGACCAGTCCGAAGAGGAAAGCGTGTTCGACGCGCCCGAAGTCATCGCGGTACTGCGCTATTTGCAATTCATTGGTCACGAGGTAACGACGTACCACCATTTGCCACGTCGCGGCATGGCCGAACAACGCGCCTTTCTCTTGTCGAAAGCTTCCGCGTCCTATTGTCTGTTCCTGGATGACGACGTGATTGTGGAGAAGGATCTGATCGAACGTCTGCACAGGGAGATTGCCGGGCAGCGATGCGGCTTTGTGGGGAGCGCCTTGCATGGACTCGGCTACCTGCACGATGTCCGGCCGCATCAGCAGGCGATCGAATTCTGGGAATCGGACGTCGCGCCGGAAGCAGTCGCGACCGGCAGTCCGGCATGGGCCCGCCATCATCTGCACAGTGCGGCCAACTTGCTGCATGTGCAAGAAAAACTCGGTATCGGCAAGGAGGCAACACGGCTTTACCGCATTGCATGGATCGGAGGATGCGTGCTGTTCGATACGCAGAAGCTGCGGGACTGCGGCGGATTCGAATTCTGGCCCACGCTCCCTGCTGCGCATTGCGGCGAGGACGTACTGGTGCAATTGCGCGTGATGGAACGTTTCGGCGGCTGCGGCATCATTCCTTCCGGCGCTTACCATATGGAATTGCCGACCACGATTCCGGTGCGCGAGGTTGACGCACCGACAGTGCTGCCTGTTTCCGTGATCGAGACAGCGGCCGAATCGAGCGAAACCGGCGGAGCGCAATCCAATGCGCTCTAGCATGCAATGCTGTTATCAGACGTAAAAAGAATCGTTGTACTACGCCCGAATGCAGTCGGAGATTTCATTTTCTCTCTGCCCTGCCTGCACGCGCTCAAGATCGCCTATCCCGAGGCGCGCATCGTGTATATCGGCAGGCAATGGCATGCCGAATTCCTGGCGAAGCGGCCCGGCCCAGTCGACAAGGTGGTTGTCATTCCGCCTTTTCCAGGCCTCGGCCTGCCGCCGGAGTCCGATGTCGACTTGGCGCCGGCCGAGCGCTTCGTCCGTGCCATGCAGAAACCCGCATTCGATCTTGCCGTGCAGATCTACGGCGGCGGCCGCTACGCCAATCCCTTTATTCGCAAGCTGAATGCCCGGCTGGCGATCGGCATGAGGAGCACCGATGCGCAGCCGCTCGATCGCTGGGTGCCCTATGGTTTCCTCCAGAACAGGCGGCTGCAAATGCTCGAAGTGGCTTCACTGGCTGGCGCGGATACGATACACACGGGAGTCGAACTGCAGGTGACGGACAGGGACCGGCTGGAAGCCGACGCCGTTCTGCCGCATCGGTCGGGAGCACGCCTCGTACTTATGCAGCCGGGCGCCAGCGATCACAGGCGCCGTTGGCCTGCCGAACGCTTTGCCGGCGTGGCGGACCAACTGGCACGACATGGCGCAATCATCGCCGTAAACGGAACGCAACAGGAGGCGCAGATCGTCCGTGCAGTGACTGCACACATGCACTATCCAGCCATCGACTTGTCTGGAAGATTATCGTTGTCGGGGCTGTGCGGCCTGCTCGAACGTACTACGTTACTGATATCCAACGATACCGGTCCGCTGCATCTTGCGCTCGCCATCGGCACGCCCGCAGTCGGCATCTATTGGCTGACCAACCTGGTGGAATCCGGCCCGCTCAGCCAGCAACGGCACCGGCCGGTTTTATCGGCACGTCTGCACTGCCCGGTATGCGGCGCGGAAAACCTCAAGGCGCGCTGCCCGCATGATGTCAGCTTTCTGGATGACGTGTCTGTCGAAGAAGTGAGCGCCGCCGCGATGGAAATGCTTGATGCCGAAAGATAGTGTTATACCAATCCTCATTCATAACGTGACAATGAAATTGATGGATTTTTTCGTCTGGCAAGGGTGCAGCAGGGAATTCGGACAGCATGCTGTCCGCCTGCGTAACGGCCTGCGCTTGCAAGCGCAGACGCGCCCTGCAAGGGAGAGGAGGCGCCATAGCGAGCTATGGCAACGACGAACAACGCAGCCAGACGGGAAAAGACGCGATTTCATGTCACGTTATGGGTGAGGATTGGTATTAGACGGCAAATCGCGAAGCATGCTGCACAAGCAGTTCGCGTGCATGCCGCAACACCGCTGTTGCCTGCGTTCCCTCCGGGTCCCAGATGCAACGATGCCGTTCCTGGTCCAGCGGCGACCAGCGATGGATATCCGCTTTGCTGAAGATGACGACGCTCGGCAGCTTCAACCCGGCCGCTATATGCGAGACACCGGTATCGTTGCAGATCAATAGTCGTGCGCCGTTCATCAGTGCAGCCATGGCGCCGATCGAAATCGGCGCTGCGGCGTTGATCGGCGTATTGTGCATGTTGTCGGCGACAACTGTCGCAAGATCGGCCTCCTTGGCTGAACCAGTCAGTACGACCGCAACGCCAAATTCGTCCGCCAGCCGATCGGCCACTTCGGCGAACCGCCAAGGCGACCAGCACTTGTCGCGCATCCGTGCACCGGGATGGATGCAGATGTAGCCGCCGGGAACAAGGCCGGCATTCAGACGGCTTGCATTCAGTTCCCGCTCGTCGTCTTCCGTCAGAGGAAATTCCAGCTCGGTGCCGGTTTGCGGCGCACCGAGGTGTTCAACCAGACGAAGCAGCCGCACGGGCTCCGCATCATTCTCTGGATAATCGAGAAAGAATGGCGAAGCCGGCTCCCGCGTCGCCTTGGGCACATAACCTGCCGCGGCTTTCGCACCGAAGTCCCGGACCACTTGGTTGCTGATCTGGCCGCTGCCATGCAATTGCACTACCAGGTCGAAGCATCTGGTACGCATTGATGCATAAAACGACGGCAGCAGGCACGCCTGCACCAGCTGCTCCGGAAACGCGGGATGCCCCGGAAAAACCGCGAATCCGTCAATATAGCGATGAAACCGGCTGACGAATTGCTCGGCCCAAGGTAGACCGACCAGCGTGATGTCCGCGTCTGGCAATGCGACCCGCATTGCACGCAGGGCCGGTACCGCGCAAAGCATGTCGCCGAGCTGGAGCGCACGGAATACTGCGATCGTCTTGATATGGGAACGCTGCAGCAACGGCAGACTCGCCGGCTCCTTCAGGTCGTGATGAGAAACAGTCATTTCCAGTTCTCTTCCATAGGGATTAGGCGGTTTTCTTTTCAGGAAATCGCCTTAGTAGGTAAACAAAAGTTTTTTGACCTACCCTCCCTTGCTTAGGCGGATGCGATTGCCGAACGGCAGAATAACGCCCGTATGCAACGCAACCTCTCGATGCGGACATGATTCTTGCATGCTCATGTGAGCAGCGAGCACCGGGTTTGTTCCTCGGTTTTACATATGAATCACACGGCGACACAGCGGTATTGGGACCTTCCGCCAGTGACTTGATTCTGTTTTTAATTCGTACCTGGATCACCATGATCCAGTTTCTTTAATGGAGGAAAATATGCCTCACATCAATCCAATCCAGATCCAGAAGTTTCTCAAAGGCGTCGACTATCCTGCGTCAAAGGCCATACTGATCGAGAATGCAAAGAACATGGGAGCCGATGAAAACGTATGCGCATCCCTGGAACAACTGCCGGATGAAGACTTCCAGACGCCGGCCGACGTCAGCCAGGCGTTCGGCCAGTTGTCTGACGAAGCCAAGCAGCCGTCTTCGCGCTCGGATTCAAACACAGGCGGCAATGAGTTCATTGCGCAGGCATTGCAGGATTCCCTTGCTGAAATGAAGCTATGCGAAATGGCGCTGCAAAAGGCATCGAACGACGACATCAAGATGTTTGCACAACAGATGATCGACGATCATGGTCAGATGGAACGCGACATTGAACGCTTGGCGAGCAAGAAGCAACTCGGCTTGCCGAAAGACGCGTCCGCTGAGGACAACGCGAAGATCGAAAAGCTGGCGAAACTGTCGGGCCAGGACTTCGACAAAAAATTCATTGAACTTAACGTGAAGGAGCATGAAAAGGACATCAAGATTTTCAGGCATTACGCGGAGCAAGAGACCGATGCCGAGATCAAAGCCTTTGCGGAAAAATGCGAGAAGATGCTCAGCCATCATTTGAACACGGCGAAGGACATCGATAAACGGTTGCAGTCCTGATTGAAGAAATTCGCAAGCCAGTCTTGCCATTCCACCTTAATCGTTTGGAGAGCATAGATGCCAGAAAAAAGCATCGCTTGCACGTATTGCCGATCACTTCGTTCACGTCGGACTGTGCATGGCCGTGACTGACTTCGCGCAGCAAGACGTGGACAACAAGAAGCCGTCAATCCACATCTGGCCAAACCGGTGGTCCCGCTGCAGATTATTCTGGCGCCCACCGACGTTCGCACCGACGTTTGCCAAAGCCGATTCCCAAGGACTGGACGACTTGACGGTCACCGGTCTGCCATTGCTATGCAGGCTGGAACAGCGATCTGATCTAGTAGCGCTGTTCAGGCTCGAGGCGCAAGCAAGTGCAATGAACAACGTTCGATCAACTTGGAAACGATGATCCTTGGTACCGGCAACCACCTTGAAAGGAACTATCCATGCAACAAATTTCAGAAGTCATGACACGCGATGTCTTGACGATATCTCCCAACGAGAATATTCGCCGCGCGGCGCAGTTGATGGACGAGTTCAACATCGGCGCGATCCCGGTTTGCGATCACGACGAGTTGATCGGCATCGTAACCGATCGCGACATCACCGTCCGTGCGACATCATTGAACGACATACCGGAAGACACGCCGGTCAAGGATGTCATGTCGACCGACGTGCGTTGGTGTTTCGACAACCAGTCTGTCGATGAAATCATGGGCCAGATGCGCGGTGCGCAGATCCGCCGGATTCCGGTGAAAGACCATGATACGCAAAAGCTGGTGGGCATCGTGTCGCTCGGTGACTTGGCCACCAAGCACTCGGCCGAAGTGGACCGCACGCTCGAAGAAATCTCGACACCCTCGCAGCCCGATCGTCCACAGTCGGCTTCGTGAACAAGCGCAACGGTGCGCATGCCGTCAAAACCGGATGCGCACAGCATGCCGGACTTGACGATAATATTCCTGTGCTTGGAACTGTATTAGAAAAACGATAAAAACATCTTTGCAAAGAAAAAACCTGCTTCGGCGGTAATTCGACGGTAATGCCGCTCAGTTAAGAACTGAGCGGCGAAGCAGGTTTTTCATAAATGCGCCATGCGTGAAGGCGCAACATCATGCTGCTTTCTGGCTTGCCTTCCAAATCTCCGCAACGCGCCGCATATCGGACTGCGTCGCAAGGATCGGCTGAGCCATGTGCTCGGCGACAGCCAGCCGCACCAGGGATTCCAGCGATGCGCGGTACAGAGCAGGTTGCAGCAGCCCTTTGCTGAAACCGCTGACCAGGTTCTCGATTGCGTTCTGTGTTTGTTCCATGGCTCAATCCTCCTCGCTGCTATTTGATTCAGAAAGCCCGAGCGGCACGCCGTTGCGTAGCGCCTGGCCGATATTTGCCTGGCTCGACAAGGCCCGCTTCGGGGGCTGGACCGCCTGAGCTGGAACCTGGTGCTGGGCAGCGCGCTCAGCTTCGATCAGGTCAAACCCGAGCAGGCGACGGATACGTCCGTTGTCGGCGCTCATGACAGACTCGCTTGCCGTTCGCGCTCCTGAGCCGTCCAAAGCTGGTTGCGAATGATTTCAGGGTTGGGAGGAGGCCGACGCGACTCGATGATTTCCCTCATCCACATACGGACTTCCTCTTTCGAGGGCTGTTGGTACCGGTGCTGTTGCATGGTGACCTCCAGAAAAAAACCGCAAACCTGTCGGAAGCGGGGTTGGCCCGCGCTTTTGCAAGACTGACGTGAAGTTATTTATATGTGGGGCTGAAGCATTGTTAGTTCCCGGGAGGAAACATAGATACGGCTACATAATCTCAACGAAATTCAACGTTTTATAGCGCGGTGCGCCCTGCGCGCTTGAATCACCGTCCTTGATCGCTCACAAGCGAATCCATGCGAGCAAGTACGTATTGATGGTTTTTCGCCGCATTGATTCGGGCGTTTCTAAAATTTGGCAGGAGTCGGAAAAAGAGTAATTTCGGTAATTTTATTTATGAGGACTTACGCAAAACGCATGGTGACTGCTGGATTTTTGAGTTGCTGGCACAGGTAGTCGTCCAGAAGTCCGTGTTTACACAGAAGTCAGAAATTAAGGCGACGATAGCGTGATGCGCACTCCTTCCCC
>CBINHE010000022.1:0-50513 GCA_966250375.1 uncultured Oxalobacteraceae bacterium | reverse complement strand
CTGTTTACACCAGATCAAATCAGTTTACAAGAACTTTGAAGCGCGATTGCCCTGCGGGGGGAGGGGCGATATTAGACAGCGATCTAAAAGACCAAAACAAAAGGGCTCTTACGATTACTCGTAAGCCCTTGAATTTTTTGGCTCCCCGACCTGGATTCGAACCAGGGACTTGCGGATTAACAGTGTGAATAAAAAGCAATTTTTACTTGTGTTTGGTTTGCCCGCAGTCGCCACGCTTCATCAGTACTCGCCAGACCTGTCACTTGCTCTTAGGTGGGGACGATTCTCCTGGTTTGCTACGAAATAGCGCTTGCAAGCGTTTTAATAAGCCCGGTTCCTTGTCGAGCACAAACTCCAAACCTAAGATCTTCACTTTATCCTGGAGTTTTCCCAAGTCGACATCCCAGCGCTGTTCCATGAATTCAATCAAGCGAAGACCACGGATCAGTATGCGAGGTGCATCCCAATCTATCTCCTGAGCTACTTCTATTTCCGAATAGCAGCCGTAGGCATAACCCGTCTTAGATATCTCATCGGACTTCTTTTGGGCGAATGGCTTGTTGCCCAATGACGAATTTCTTGCCTTAGAAAGGGGAAGGAGATTTCCGAGTGAGTGCCTTAATATGTTGCGTTCTTTGGGGGTGTAATGCTTAAACGCTATCCATTCGTTCGACTTCGGTCGCTGCGGGTAAATATGCTCTATTGAGACGTAGTCTTCCTCGAAATTTTCGCTGGAAAATTCTTCCCAGACTAGCTTGTCTCGCTTTGTCTTTACTTTACCTTTTAGGAATTGTTCATACTCAAAGAAGAAGTACCTGATGCCGCGCCAGCCATAGTATCCGTGGCGATTAGCCCACTCGGCCATTGCCGCACTAAGGTCGAGGGTTGAAAGAAGTTGCGGCAGTCCATCATTAAGTTCGGTGAAAATGTTGTCGAAGTTGGTTTTCTTTATACGTAGTTGGACCGCAGCCAAGTCGAGATCGTATGCCTCTAAATGCGAAAAGTATGGCTTGATAGTTCCAAAGAACAGTATTCGTTCCAAGATTGCCAAACCCTTTACGCGCTTTATAGCGGACTTTTGCTCCAAAAGGACAGAAGTAATTAGAGCTACGCTTTGCCCGGTTTGCAGCCTGTTCAACTGCTCAAGTACGACCTTTTCCGCACCAGTTGCTCGCGACTCGCCTGCGTTGATTACATCAAGGAAGGCAACCACAGTACGGCTTAAGTCATGAGCGTACTTGAAGACAGAGTCTACGGACAGTATTGCAGGGCCGGACGCGCCTTGCAGTAGAGGCATGTTCCTACTGGTAAAAACTTTTTCAAGTAGATGGTTTTTGAAAGCTTCGTCCCGACGATACTGCCATAAGTGACGATATTCGGCTTCTTTGATATTGCGAAGTAGCTGCTCACCGAAATATAAGATGAAGTGTGTCCCGAGAAAGTAGTCATCGCTAAGTGGTGTGTTCTTCTTCTTCTTTCCTAAGTAGTGATAGACCGTCTTCCATGATTCATTTATCACCTTCCGAAGTCTTGCAGTTTCGTGTTTTTCGACTTTAAATTTCGTTGATAGGTAAATAAGCCGGTTTTTCAGCAGTTCTAAGTGTGAGAGTGGCTTTCCTCTATTGTTCATAGTTTCAAAGGCCACAAATACGTCGATGTCGTTCGAGATCGTGTAGATGTTGAATAAAAACCTTTGAGTTAATTTTGTATAGATATCCGCGACATTTGCGCGCGACATTCCTTCTATATGTTCTTTGAAAAACAGTTTTGCGAGCGCTAAATTTTTCGTATAAATTGTTTCTTCGTTTGTAGAGTGATTGTCAGACTTTTCGCCAAAAATATGCGTTTTTAGAAATTCATAGCTTGGATTGTCTTTTTCGTATCCAAATATGTATGATCGCGAAATTCCCCCATCTTTAGTCTCGAAAATGAAGCGGTCCCTGATGCGCACTTTAGGTGTGAAATTCAAGGAATCGTCGTCACCCAAAGTTTCAAGGATGCATTGAAGAAGAATAATACTTGTCGTGAGGCGCTGTTGCCCATCTACTACATAATAGGGCTTGAATCTTCGGGACTCGATTATCCAGATGTCGTCGTCCCATTTCGCATAGTCGCTCTTGGATACTTCTTCAAGCGTTAAAACCCCAGTATAGTGGTTTTTAGTGTTCTCTAATTGTTCAAGATCGGACCAAAACTCTTTCAACTGTTTTGGACCCCAGGAATATCCGCGTTGATAGTCGGGAATCCTAAATAAGTTGTCGGTAAATATCTTTGAGAGGGAAAGCAACTCGGTCTGCATATTTTTCCTGAATAGTACTCTTAATTCAAAGCCCGTCCAAACGAGGCGTAGTCTTTCGATTGCAACGAGTAAATATTATAATTTTACTTGGATTACAGCCGCTGCCCTGTATCGAGCTAGGACTGTGCTAATGTGGAAAAATCCGGCCTCCCTTTTAGGGTACGGGCTGCAAACAGAGCTAGGTATTTGCAGCGTGCGCTTTAGGGGGGAGGCGACTCCTGTCTCCTCCTATTTTGATTCGTCGTTTGCCCTTGTACGGTTACAAGCTGCAACATACTATCTGGAATTGTTGCCAAAAGGAATAACATGACTCGGGTCTTCTTACTCTCAGCTCCCAATGATCAAGCCGGATAAAAACCTCGCCAAAAAGGCAGCAATTGCTAGCGCACCTGAGTACGTCGAACTTCTGCGCGATTTTTAAAAGCGAGATAGTCGAATTGTCTTTTCGGCTGACATATCTAAGTTGCATGGTTGGGTTGGTGCGTATGTGATGTTCTACGATGATGAGCGAAGAATCGGCATCGCTCTCTTCTTGGGGCTACTTGGCGAAGTTGAGTTTGCAGTATTGAATAAAGAGATAGAAGAGGCTTCCGAAGTTGAGTGGCAGGTCTGACTAAGCGAAGTTGCATATCCTAATGAGGAGGTCTTGGGTCTCTACTGGATAAATTCCGTTAGGGTAAAGGAGGTAACGTAGTGGTGTTGTCACGTTGCGGAAATAAAAAAGGCCTAGTCTTTCGACTAGGCCTTTAAATTCTGTGGCTCCCCGACCTGGACTCGAACCAGGGACCTGCGGATTAACAGTCCGTCGCTCTACCGACTGAGCTATCAGGGAACAGAGCCGCTATTATAGGCGAACTACGTTCTGGATGTCAAAACATTGCCTAAGTTTTTAATCATTCTGTGAATGAGCCACAAGGACTCATTCACAATTTGTGTTTTAGAGTACCTTTGCAATCGCATCAACGATGTTGTCGATATTGCGAGAGTTCAAGGCTGCAACGCAGATGCGGCCGGTATCTACTGCGTAGATCGAAAACTCGTCGCGCAAACGCTCCACTTGCGCTTTGGTCAGGCCTGAGTATGAGAACATGCCGCGTTGCTTGATTACAAAATCGAAATCGTGGTTCGGCGCTTTTGCTTTCAATTTTTCAACCAGGACCTGCCGCATTTCACGAATACGCACGCGCATGCCTGCAAGTTCTTCTTCCCACAATTTGCGCAATTCCGGTGTCGCCAGTGCGGTTGCAACGACTTGGCCGCCATGGGTCGGTGGGTTTGAATAGTTGGTGCGAATGACGCGCTTCAGTTGCGACAATACGCGCGCTGCCTCCTCGGCACTGACGGCGACGATGCTCAACGCACCGACGCGTTCACCGTACAGCGAGAACGATTTCGAGAACGAATTCGATACGAACAGCGGGCCGCCGGCTTCCGCGAACTGGCGCACGACTTTGCCGTCTTCTTCGATGCCGTCGCCAAAGCCTTGGTATGCCATATCGAGGAATGGCACGAGACCGCGCTGCGTTACGACTTGGATAACTTCAGTCCATTGCGCATCGGTCAAGTCAGCGCCGGTCGGGTTGTGGCAGCATGCGTGCAGCAGCACGATGGAACCGGTGGGCATTGTTTTCAATGCGTTCAACATGCCTGCAAAATTGACGCCGCGCGTGGATGCATCGTAGTAAGGGTAGTTGTTAACGGTAAAACCGGCGGATTCGAACAATGCGCGGTGATTTTCCCAGCTTGGATCGCTGATCCAGACTTGCGAGTCCGGCGAGAAACGTTGCAGGAAGTCGGCTCCGAGTTTCAAGGCGCCGGTGCCGCCAATTGCCTGCGCGGTAATCGCGCGCTTTTCTTGAACTACTGCGCTATCGGCGCCAAATACCAATTCCTGCACCGCTTTGTCATACGCAACCAGTCCATCGATTGGCAGGTAGGTACGCGGCGAGGCTTTTTCCATCAATTGTGCTTCCGCCTTGCTGACACATGCCAGTAGCGGCACTTTGCCGTTGTCGTCGTAATAGACGCCGACACCGAGATTGGTCTTGTTCGGATTCTTGTCTGCGTTAAATGCTTCGGTGATACCGAGGATCGGATCGCGCGGCGCCATTTCTATGGCAGCAAAGAGAGGGGCAGGTAGAGGTGCGTTCATCGTGATAGCATTAAAAGTTAGCTGCAAAAATGCGCTTTGCAGTCGGGTTGGGTAGAAGGGGCGAAAGCAAAAAATATAACGCCAAAATGCAACCGGCTATTTTACCAAAGGTCAAATATAAATGGCTGAATTATCACAAGTTTCCAAGGGGATAGACGAATCGAAAGTCGTCACGTTTCCCGATTCTCCCTATCGGCTGCACCAGCCATTTCCCCCTGCGGGCGACCAGCCGGCTGCGATTGCGAAGCTGGCTGAAGGCATTGAGGACGGTTTATCTTATCAGACGCTGTTGGGTGTAACCGGTTCCGGCAAGACATACACGATGGCAAATGTCATCGCTCGCATGGGGCGCCCCGCCATTGTCTTTGCGCCCAACAAGACACTTGCGGCACAGTTGTACAGCGAATTCCGCGAATTTTTTCCGCAAAATGCGGTGGAGTATTTCGTCAGTTATTACGATTATTACCAGCCGGAAGCGTATGTGCCGCAACGCGACTTGTTCATTGAGAAAGACTCATCGATCAACGAGCACATCGAGCAAATGCGCCTGTCATGCACGAAATCCTTGATGGAGCGGCGCGATGTGGTGATTGTGGCAACAGTGTCCGCAATTTACGGTATCGGCAATCCGAACGAATACCATCAGATGATTCTGATTTTACGCGCCAAGGACAAGGTGGCACAGCGCGATGTGATTGCGCGGCTGATCCAGATGCAATACACGCGCAACGAAATCGATTTCGGGCGCGGTTCCTTCCGTGTGCGTGGCGATACGATCGATATTTTTCCGGCCGAGCATGCGGAATTGGCGGTGCGCATCGAGATGTTCGACGACGAGATCGAGAGTCTGCAATTATTCGATCCGTTGACTGGGCGCGTGCGGCAGAAGATTCCCCGCTTCACCGTCTATCCAGGCTCGCATTATGTGACGCCACGTGCGACGGTGTTGCGCGCGATCGATACCATCAAGGAGGAATTGCGTGATCGCCTCGCATGGTTCCGCAAGGAAAATAAATTGATTGAAGAACAGCGCTTGGAGCAGCGTACGCGCTTCGATTTGGAGATGATGCAGGAAATCGGCTTTACCAAAGGCATCGAAAATTATTCGCGCCACTTGAGCGGCGGCAAGTCTGGCGATCCCCCGCCGACGCTGGTTGATTATCTGCCGCAGGATGCGTTAATGTTTCTTGATGAGTCGCACGTGTTGCTGGGCCAGCTCAATGGCATGTACAACGGCGACCGCGCGCGCAAAACCAATCTGGTCGATTATGGTTTTCGTCTGCCGTCGGCGTTGGACAACAGACCGCTGCGCTTCGATGAGTTCGAAGGCAAGATGCGGCAAACTGTATTCGTTTCGGCGACGCCGGCCGATTATGAAAACCAGCACGCCGGACAGGTGGTTGAGCAGGTGGTGCGGCCGACCGGTCTGGTCGATCCCTCAATCCTGGTGCGTCCAGCCAGCACGCAGGTCGATGACCTGATGTCGGAGATCACGGAACGCGTGAAGAAAAACGAGCGCGTGCTGGTGACCACGCTGACCAAGCGCATGGCCGAGCAGTTGACGGAATTTTTGAGCGACAACGGCATAAAAGTACGTTACCTGCACAGCGATATCGATACCGTGGAGCGGGTCGAGATCATTCGCGATTTGCGTTTGGGAACGTTTGACGTATTGGTCGGCATCAACCTGTTGCGCGAAGGTCTGGATATTCCCGAAGTGTCGTTGGTGGCGATTCTGGATGCGGACAAGGAGGGTTTTTTGCGTTCGGAGCGAAGCCTCATTCAAACCATTGGCCGCGCGGCGCGCAATCTCAACGGCATGGCGATTCTGTATGGCGATAAGGTGACCGATTCGATGCGCCGCGCGATTGATGAAACCGAGCGACGGCGCAACAAGCAAGTTGCGTTTAATGCAGCCAATAACATTACGCCGGTAGGCATCAAAAAACACATCAAGGATTTGATCGATGGTGTTTATAACCCGCAAGAGGCACAGGAAGAATTGCAGGCAGCACAAGAGCATGCGAAGTACGAATCGATGAGTGAGAAGCAGGTGAGCAAGGAAATCAAGCGGCTGGAGAAGCTGATGCTCGATCATGCGAAGAACCTTGAATTCGAACAGGCGGCGCAAGTGCGCGATCAATTAAGAATTTTGAAAGAGCAGTTATTCGGCGCTCCCGGCGTGGAAAATGTTGTGCCGCTCATCGGATCGTAAGAAATAGAGTGTCGTAATCGGTGATGAGGCGCAGGCATGGCAGTGTGCGCATGTCTGGTGTACGACGTTACAATCGCGTCTTTGTCTTGCCTATTCGCCATGTCCCAGCCCGTCCCAACCGTGTTCCTCGAAATGCTCAATTTGGCCGATGTGTCTTGGCGGCCGATTTTGCGTGCCGGCCTGGAAGCCGTCGCAAGCGCCGACCCAGACTATTTGCCATCACTTGCCGAGGACACGTATTTGCCGACGCAAGGGCGCTTATTTGCTGCTTTCGCTCAGCCGCTGGACGCGGTGCGCTATGTGCTGGTGGGCGAAGGGCCGTATCCGCGGCCGGAAAGTGCGACCGGCGTTTGTTTCATGGATGGCGCCGTTGGCTTGCTGTGGTCGGGAAAAGGGCTGTCTAAACAGGTAAATCGCGCCACATCCCTGCGCAACTTCATGAAAATGTTGCTGGTGGCGGATGGGCAGTTATCGCCCACCGAAACTTCCAGTGATGCGATTGCCCATATTTCACTCAAGGCACGCGCGATCGGGGCGCCCTACATCCAAACACTGCAGGATCTGCAGTCGAATCTGATCAGACATGGGTTTTTGCTGCTGAATGCGGCGTTGGTTTTTCGCCCACATATACCGCCGCTAAAGGAAGCCAAGGCGTGGCAGCCATTTTTGCAAACGGTACTCAATGCGCTGGCTGATCACGCCGCCGAAAAAGGCAGGTTGCCACCGACACTGGTGTTGTGGGGGAAAATCGCGGAGCAACTCAATGCGTTGCCATCGAATGTCCGTTTTCCGAAGGCGGTATCCGAGCATCCGTATAACCTGTCTTTCATCCTCAGCCCGACCATGCAAGCGTTGTTCGGGCCGATGCATTTATTGCAGAAGTAGGACATTACTACGGCTGCTTTCAGGATTTCCATGCGCTTGAGCGTGAGCGTTCATCCAGTCAATCTGCCGTATCTCATTTGAAAAGCTTGAGCGTGCCTGCAACGATGAACTTTTTGCAAAAGGCGAGACCTTACATGAGCAAAGTTTCGATGCCAAAAACCGACCGAAACAAAGGGGATTGCCATGCATCATCACATGAGTCCGGAAATGCGAAAGTGCATTGAGGCATGTCAGAAGTGTCACAATGTTTGCCTGTTATCCGTTACTCATCACTGCCTGGAAATGGGTGGAAAACATGTAGAGCCGACGCACATCCGTTTGATGATGGATTGCGCCGATTCTTGTCAGGCTGCAGTGGAATTCATGTTGCGGGAATCACCTTTCCATGATGAGGTATGCCGTCTATGCGCGCTTATTTGCGACGCTTGTGCCCAGAGTTGCGAGCAGAACGGTGGCATGGATGATTGTGTGAAAGCGTGCCGGCACTGCGCTGACCTGTGCCGCCAGATGATAAAGGCGACTGTAGTGGCGGAAATGTAGCCATATGCTTGGAAATTATCGAAAGTAGGTAAAACAAACAAGCGCAGTTGATGAAAGTCCGTAGCTCACCACTAATACTGCTGGGGTAATGCGATGAACATTAGCGAAAGGGATATGCGTCGCAGGAAGCTTTTGCTTGCGGTCTCGACTGGAGTGGGGGCGGTCGGCGTGGTCGCAACCGCAATTCCATTCATCGAGAGCATGGAGCCGAGTGAAGCGGCCAAAGCGGCAGGCGCGCCGGTCGAAGCCGATGTCAACAGAGTCGATCCGGGCAAGCTGCTGACGATCGAATGGCGTGGCAGGCCAATATGGATAGTGCATCGTACGCAAGAAATGCTGCGTTCGCTGGACAAGCATGACAACCTGCTGGCCGATCCGCGCTCCGAGCAGCCGCAGCAGCCTCCCTATGCTGCCAATCCCACGCGGTCGATCAAGCCGGATTTCCTCGTTATGGTGGGCGTGTGTACCCATTTGGGCTGCATCCCGGTGTATCGTCCGGAGCCAGGGGCTGCTGATTTGGGCCCGGAATGGCCCGGTGGCTTTTACTGCCCTTGCCATGGCTCCAAGTTTGATTTGGCCGGCCGGGTTTTCAAGAATGTTCCGGCTCCGCTCAATCTGGAAGTGCCGCCTTATACGTATCTGAGCGAGATGCACCTGCTGATTGGCGAGGAGGGGGCAAGAGCAGCTACCTAAAGTCGTACTCAGGAGTCAAATGCCACCGAGTAACGCAAAATGACATCAACAAGTCCGGATCAGGCAATCACCATTCGCGTCATGTTCGGTGGCGATGTCATGCTCGGACGCCTCGTGAAAGAGCATATCTTGCGAGACGGCCCGGACTATCCTCTGGGTTCCGTTGCGCAGCTGATGCGGTCGCCGGATCTCACGATCGTCAACCTGGAATGCGCAATCACTTCTTCCGCCGATATCTGGTCGGGCGCGCCCAAGGCTTTTTACTTCGATGCGCCGCCGCAGGCAATTCATGCGCTGGCCGGCGCCGGCATCGATATGGTGAGTCTGGCAAATAACCATATGCTCGATTTCGGCGTCAAAGGCTTGCTGGACACCTTGCAGCATCTGCGCCTGCAGGGCATTCACCATGCAGGGGCCGGAGTCGATATTGCGGGGGCATCATATGCAGCGATCATGGACTGTAATGGCATCAAGTTTGGCATGGTGGCGTTTTCCAATCATCAGGCCGACTTCGCTGCACAACTGCATAGTCCCGGCATTGCCTATCTGGATTTCGACGACGAGTTTGCGGCAGTCGCGGTACTGCGCAAGTCGCTGGATGCTCTGCGCAGTGCTGCGGTCGATTGGCCCATCCTGTCCTTGCATTGGGGGCCGAACATGGTGTTTCGGCCATCGATAAAATTCCGGCGACTGGCGCATGCGGCCATCAACATGGGCTGGAAAATACTATTCGGTCACAGCGCCCACGTGTTTCAGGGAATAGAAATTTACCGCGGATACCCGATCATTTACGCGGCAGGGGATCTGGTGGACGATTATTACGTCGATCCGGATTTCAAGAATGATCACCAGTTGTTGTTCGAGATGGAACTCACCCGCAGCGGGCTACGGCGCATTATCCTTCATCCGGTTTTCATCAAAGACTGTCGGACACAACCTGCCAACAAGGAGCAATCCGAATATATCGTCACATGGATGACGGCGCTTTGCAATGAAATGGGAACGCGTGTGCAGCGGGATGGTGAAAATATCTGGATTGCGGGCGTGGCTTGATTATGCAGCGGGGGAAATCTGGCTTCCTCCTCATTATATTGAGACGGGAATAAGCGCTAAAAGATCTCGAGCAAATTCTTACACCACGTTCCGAGCATCTTGCATCGCATCCTATTCGCGCGCCTCTCCGATTCCCTACTTCAAATCTGCCACTTCACAGTCTCGCCTTGCAGGACGTTTGCGCCACGTCAACCTATTTCAACACAGCACCTTGGCCCGATTGATAAAATACTATCCGGGCAATTTTGTGCGAAATGCATCACCTTCTTTTACAGTTATACAAGCCGCGCTTTCGAGTACCTGACAAAATTAGTCAACTTTGATATACTTGAGAAAATTAAACGAGTACTCAGGTTATTTGAATTAATTTCGAAAGCTTGGATTGAGGAGTTGAGGTTCCATGCGTTTAACCACAAAAGGCCGCTTTGCGGTGACTGCGATGATTGACTTGGCCTTGCGCCAAGACAAGGGGCCGGTTACGCTCGCTGGAATTAGCCAGCGTCAAGAAATTTCCTTGTCATATCTGGAGCAATTGTTCGGAAAATTACGTCGCCATGGAATCGTTGAATCCGTGCGCGGTCCTGGCGGCGGCTATAACTTGGCGCGTCGCGCCGAAGATGTGACGGTTGCCGACATCATTATTGCTGTTGACGAGCCGCTGGATGCCACACAATGCGGCGGCAAGGAAAATTGCCACAGCGCCGATCATGAAGGCGGCACCCGCTGCATGACGCACGACCTATGGTCCACCTTGAATGAAAAAATGGTTGAATACCTGGATTCCGTGTCGCTGAAGGATCTTGTAGATCAGCAAAAGCAAAAAACGTGTGAACAAAAGAACGTGGTTGTGATGCATCCCAACCACGTGGTTGTCTGACTAAAGAGGATCGCCCAGCAATGAATGCTCCCATAGACCAAAAAAGCCTGATGGATACCCTCAAGGCGCCGCATTTCCCGATTTACATGGATTATTCGGCCACCACACCGATTGATCCACGTATAGCTGACAAGATGATTCCATATCTGCGCGAGCAGTTCGGCAATCCCGCATCGCGCAGCCATATGTACGGCTGGACCGCGGAACAGGCCGTGGAACAGGCGCGCGAACAAGTTGCCGCACTGGTCAATGCCGACTCGCGCGAAATCATTTGGACCTCGGGCGCAACCGAAGGCAACAACTTGGCGCTCAAGGGTGCCGCACACTTCTACAAGACCCGTGGCAAGCACATCATCACGGTCAAGACCGAACACAAAGCAGTGCTCGACACGGTGCGCGAGTTGGAGCGCCAAGGCTTCGACGCTACTTATTTGCAGCCACAGGACAATGGCCTGATCACGATCGCGCAACTGACAGAAGCGATCCGCCCGGATACGATTCTGGTGTCGGTCATGCTGGTCAACAATGAAATCGGCGTGATTCAGCCGATCGATGAGATCGGTGAACTGTGCCGCTCGAAAGGCATCATTTTCCATTGCGATGCAGCGCAAGCAACCGGCAAGGTGCATATTGACCTGGAAAAGACCAAAGTCGATCTGATGACCTTCACCGCGCACAAAACCTATGGCCCGAAAGGCATCGGCGCCTTGTATGTGCGCCGCAAACCACGCGTTCGCCTGGAAGCGCAAATGCACGGGGGCGGCCACGAGCGCGGCTTGCGTTCCGGCACATTGCCCACGCACCAGATCGTCGGCATGGGTGAAGCATTCCGCCTCGCCAAGGAAGAAATGGACAGCGAAATCGTTCGCATCAAGATGCTGCGCGACCGTCTGGCCAAAGGCTTGATGGAAATGGAAGAGGTCTATATCAACGGCGACATGGAACACCGCGTGCCGCACAACCTGAACGTCAGCTTCAACTACGTTGAAGGCGAATCGCTGATCATGGCGATCAAGGATTTGGCGGTATCGTCCGGTTCCGCTTGTACGTCAGCTAGCCTAGAGCCGTCTTATGTACTGCGCGCATTAGGTCGCAGCGATGAATTGGCGCACAGCTCGATTCGTTTCACGTTCGGCCGCTTCACGACGGAAGAGGACGTTGATTTTACGATCAAGCTGATCAAGGAAAAAGTGGCGAAACTGCGCGAGCTGTCGCCCTTGTGGGATATGTATAAAGACGGGATCGACATCAGCACGATCCAGTGGGCGGCGCATTAAGGACATGGTAAGAAAAATTTCCCGATTTTGGCGCGCTTGACGGGCACGCTGCTGCGTTGCCCCTCGCTTGTGTGGCTCGCCACTCGGCGCTCGGAGCGCCTTGCATCGTATCCCTAAAGCACCCCCAAATCGGGAAATTATTCCTCACCATATCTTAAGCGATTTCGTCATGGTTTCGTTCCTCCCCTTTGGGGGGGAAGTTAAAAAATCAAGGAGCATCAAAATGGCCTATTCAGAAAAAGTTCTCGATCACTATGAAAACCCGCGCAATGTCGGCGTGTTCGACAAGGGTGATGACACGATCGGCACCGGCATGGTCGGCGCACCGGCGTGCGGCGACGTGATGAAATTGCAGATCAAGGTTGGCGCCGATGGCGTGATCGAGGATGCCAAGTTCAAGACGTACGGTTGCGGTTCCGCGATTGCATCGTCTTCTCTGGTGACGGAATGGGTCAAGGGTAAAACGCTGGATCAGGCATTAACGATCAAGAATACGCAAATCGCGGAAGAACTGGCGCTGCCACCGGTCAAGATCCACTGCTCGATTCTCGCGGAAGACGCGATCAAGGCTGCCGTGCTGGACTACAAAGCCAAGCATGGAGTGGGATCGAAGGAAGCTGTTTGATTTTGTCATTGCGGCGCACGCCGCAATGACTCGCAGATGAGATAAAAAACATCATGGCAATCACACTGACAGAAAAAGCTGCAAAGCATATCAGCCGCTATCTCGAACGGCGCGGCAAAGGCATCGGCCTGCGCTTGGGCGTACGTACGACCGGTTGCTCCGGGCTAGCGTACAAGCTGGAATACGTGGACGACAGCGCGCCCGAGGATCAGGTATTCGAGTCGCATGGCATCAAGGTTTTTGTTGATCCGAAGAGCTTGGCCTACATTGACGGCACCGAACTGGATTTTGCGCGTGAAGGATTGAATGAAGGCTTCAAGTTCCGTAATCCGAACATGAAAGATGAATGCGGCTGCGGAGAGAGTTTCCGTATTTGACTTAGAGCGAATTGCAGAAGGTGTAGGGTGCGCCCCGCGCACCGAAACGTTCCCGATATGCCGTTGCGCGCGGCGCATCCTGCATTGCCTTCCTCGTGAAGGGGGAGTTCAAAAATGAATTGCGAGCCTGTTGAAGTATGGACAGGCTTTTGTTTTAAATAAAATGCAAAACCACTTCGAACTTTTTCAATTGCAGCAATGCTTTGCCATCGACATGCGCGCATTGAATACTGCGTATCACGAAGTGCAGAATCGGGTCCATCCCGACAAGTTCGCCAATGCCACAGATGCGGAAAAGCGCGTGGCAATGCAATGGGCCACGCGTGCCAACGAGGCATTTCAAACGCTTAAACATCCCCTGCGGCGCGCAACCTATTTGTGCGAACTGAACGGCGTCGACCTGCAAACTGAATCCAACACCGCGATGCCGCGCGAATTCCTGATGCAGCAGATGGAATGGCGCGAAGCGCTGGATGACGCGAAAGCGGCGAAAGATATTGATGCATTGGAAAAGCTGGATGCCGAGCTGAAAATGGCACATAAGGTGGAAGTGGCACAGATCGGCAATTTGCTCGATGCCGCGGATTTCACGCAAGCGGCGCAAGGCGTGCGACAGTTGATGTTCCTCGAAAAGTTTGGCGAGGAAATTGACAGTGCGTTACAGCATCTGGAATAACACAAGATCTTGGATGTAAATACTTAATGGCTCTTCTTCAAATCTCGGAACCCGGCATGTCCACCGCGCCGCACCAGCATCGGCTGGCGGTCGGCATCGATCTTGGCACGACCAATTCACTGGTTGCGACGGTGCGCAACAGCATTCCGGAAGTATTGACCGACGAAGATGGCCGCGCGCTGTTGCCGTCCATCGTGCGGTATCTGTCGAACGGTCATGCCAGCATTGGCTACAAGGCGCAAGCGGCGCAAACCACTGACCCGAAAAATACGATCGTGTCGGTCAAGCGCTTCATGGGCCGCGGCTTGAAGGATATTGCGCACGTCGAAAATCTGCCGTACGACTTTCAGGATGCGCCGGGAATGGTGCAACTCAAAACCGTCGCCGGCGTGAAAAGTCCGGTTGAAGTATCGGCGCAAATTCTCGCGACATTACGCCAGCAGGCGGAAGATGCGTTGGGTGATGAACTGGTAGGCGCCGTCATTACCGTGCCCGCCTACTTCGATGATGCGCAACGGCAGGCGACCAAGGATGCGGCCAAACTGGCCGGCTTGAATGTGTTGCGTCTATTGAATGAGCCAACCGCAGCGGCCATTGCATACGGGCTGGACAATGCCTCGGAGGGCGTGTTCGCAGTGTATGACCTGGGCGGCGGCACCTTCGATATTTCGATTTTGAAGCTGACCAAAGGTGTGTTCGAAGTGCTGTCTACCGGCGGCGACTCGGCGCTCGGTGGGGACGATTTTGATCATCGCTTGCTGTGCTGGATTATCGAGCATGCAAAACTGGCCCCACTGTCGGATGAGGATACGCGCATCTTGATGGTGAAGGCGCGCGAGGCAAAAGAACTGCTGTCATCCAAGGCTGAAACACACATCGACGCCGTGCTCAATTCCGGCGAGGTCGTGCATTTGGCATTGACCGCCGCGACGCTGGTCGACATTACGCAGCATCTCGTCAACAAAACCATCACGCCAAGCAAGAAGGCGTTGCGCGATGCCGGCCTGAAGGTGGATGACATCGACGGTGTCGTGCTGGTCGGTGGCGCAACGCGCATGCCGCATATCCGCAAGGCAGTCAGCGAATTTTTCCAGACCACGCCGTTGGCCAACATCGATCCCGACAAAGTCGTGGCGCTCGGCGCGGCGATACAGGCAAACCTGTTGGCCGGCAACCGCGCTGCCGGCGACGAATGGCTGTTGCTGGATGTGATTCCGCTGTCGCTCGGTATCGAAACGATGGGCGGGCTGGTAGAGAAAGTCATCCCACGCAATTCGACGATTCCATGTGCGCGCGCGCAGGAATTCACCACTTTCAAGGATGGCCAGACCGCGATGGCGATCCAGGTGGTGCAAGGCGAGCGCGAACTGGTCAGCGATTGCCGTTCGCTGGCGAAATTCGAGCTGCGCGGCATCCCGCCGATGGCGGCTGGCGCAGCGCGGATTCGCATTACCTATCAGGTCGACGCCGACGGTTTGCTGTCAGTGTCGGCGCGCGAGCTGGGCTCGGGCGTCGAAGCTTCGATCGTGGTCAAGCCATCGTATGGCTTGGGCGATGACGAGATTGCGCGAATGCTGGAAGACTCGTTCAAATCGGCGGATGTGGATATGGCACTGCGCGCCCTGCGCGAAGAGCAGGTTGACGCGGAGCGCATCATTCTGGCAACGCAATCGGCGCTGGATGCGGATGGCGGTTTATTGTCCGATGCCGAGCGTGCCAATATTGTGCAGCAGATCGATGCGGTTCGTGTGATTAGTCAAGGCGATGACCACGTCGCCATCAAGTCCGCTGTCGAGGCGCTGGCGAAAGGCACGGAAGACTTTGCCGCCAAGCGTATGGACCGTAGCGTACGCATCGCACTGGCGGGCAAGAAGCTGGATGAAGTGTCGTAATCCGGAAGCGACGCAAAAGATTGGGAATTGCGCAAACCGGAAGGGAGTAGGGCGCGTCACACACCCTACTTCTTTCTTGTCTTGCGCAAGTCTTAAGATAATGACACAAGGGTGCCTCTAGAAATATAAAAAGACTGCGTCATTCCTGCCTTCGCGGGGATGACAGATCAATCTTTAGAGGCGGACATAAAACTATCGAGGTTAATCAAGTGCCGCAAATCGTTGTACTCCCCCATGTTACCTTGTGCCCTGAGGGCGCGGTGCTTGATGCACCGGCAGGCAAGTCGCTGTGCGATGTGTTGCTCGAAAACGATATCGACATTGAACACGCGTGTGAAAAATCCTGTGCCTGCACGACTTGCCATGTCGTGGTTCGGGAGGGATTCGACTCGCTCGGCGAAGCGGAAGAAAAGGAAGAGGATTTGCTGGATAAGGCGTGGGGTCTCGAGGCGACTTCGCGTCTGTCGTGTCAGGCGATTTTGACCGATCAGGATCTGGTCGTCGAAATCCCGAAATACACGATCAATCAGGTCAGCGAAAACCACTGAAGGATGCATCATGAAATGGACCGACACTATTCGCATCGCCGAAGAATTGCACGATAAATTTCCCGATATCGATCCGTTGACAGTACGTTTCACCGATCTGCATCGATGGGTGTGCGAACTGGACGAGTTTGATGACGATCCGGGACGATCCGGAGAGAAGATTCTGGAAGCAATTCAGACGGCATGGATCGACGAGGCGCAATAGCACGAGCCCTTATGCTCAACGAACAGGGTGTCCACATTGGCCAGTTCGCGGCAATTCAATCATCAATCGGAACCCACATCGTCAAGGTCGTACCGTGACCCGGTTCGCTCTCGATTCCGAATTCGCCGCCCAATGCGAGGAGGCGCTCCCTGATTCCGATCAAGCCGAATACATTCGTCTTTCTGCGGCAGTTGGGATAAATGCCGATGCCATTGTCCTTCACCCTCAGGAATAGTTTGCCGTCATTGCAGTACAACGCGATATCAACCTGGCTTGCCTTGGCATGGCGGACCACATTGTTGAGCGACTCTTGCAAAATCCTGAATACGGCAGTGGCACGATTGTCATCGAGAACAAGCGGTCCAGTCTCCGCCATCAACTTGCAAGCAATGCCGGTGCGCCGCTGAAAATCCTGCACTTGCCATTCAATAGCCGCATGCAACCCTAAATCCAGCACAGCCGGGCGCAGATTATTGATGGCCGATCTGACAGCTTTCATGGTGGCATCGATATGGGTTAACGCAGTGCTGAACTTTTTGTGCAGGTGGGGATGCAAGTCGGCCGTACGTGTATGCAACATCGCAATGTCAAGGCGTAACGCCAATAGATTTTGTCCTAAGTCATCGTGGATTTCACGCGCGATCCGCTTACGCTCATCTTCCTTGACCCGCTCTTGATAGCTGGCAAGTTCTCGTAATTCTTCGCGCGATTTGCGTAGCGCTTCTTCTGCTTTTTTACGCTCACTGACATCCACCATCGCCAAACGACAGGGTTGGCCCGAGCATTTCTCACCGGGTACATGGACTGTGGCCGTAATGTGGACAAAACGCGGCCCTTGGTCTGCGTGGAGTAATGCCGCCTCGCAGGTTTGCTTTACATGACCCGAAAAAACCTTTTTCAAAAAAGCTCTGAAGACTGCTTGCGATTCGTGCGCAACAAACTGCTCCAGACGTTGCCCCATCAGATCAGCACGTATTGCACCTAATAAAGCGGCGGCGGTCAGGTTTGCTTCTTGGATGAGGCCGTCATTGGTAAGCGTAAAGTAACTGACTGGGGCAAAATCGTAGAGTCCGGTGTAGCGCGCCAAACTTGACTCCAAGTCGGCGCGAATCTGCAGCAGTTCGGCGTTCTGCATCTCCAGTCCGATCTGGTGGACCTGCAATTCATGCACCAACTTTCGCACATCGACGTCGGTTTGCGGCACCTCGGCCGACATCAACGTCCGACCCAGTTGCCTCCTCGTGCCTTGGCGCAATTCGGCAGCCGCCGCTATTTTTCTGTTGCCGCCTGCCATGTAGTGCACTCCTTTTTAACGACTTGATTGCGTATTAAGAGGGATTGCGTATTAGGGTTGCCGGCAGAGCTTATTGTTCCCCGCAATTCTGCCTCCAATTCCTTGATGTCGGGATGGAGGAGGGGAGAGATATTCGGCCAAGCAATAAAAAAGCGGCATCCATACCGTTTTTTTTGCCTGAGAGAATACTGACTCTATTGAGAATTAGGTGCGGTCTCCGCACCAATGCTGTCACGGCGGCATTGGTGCGCGGAGCACACCTGCCATTGATTGGTAAAACGCTATAATTTGGCGATGCCAATCAGCCACGTGCCGCAAGAGCGCCATTGACGACACGGACGCGATCACCTGTATCCCAGCCCGGTTGCTCGGCATATGGGAAGGTGCGGATGCTACCGTCATCCATCCGTACTCGTACCTGATACGAGGTAGTAGCGCGGGAACGCTTTTCAACCTCATTACCGGCATAGCCGCCGCCGACCGCACCTGCCACTGTTGCCAAGGTGCGGCCATTGCCGCCTCCGATCTGATGGCCCAAGACGCCACCGAGCACCGCACCCGCCGCGATGCCGAGGCCGCTTGGCTTAGCCGGCTGTTGAATCGCCTGTACCGATTCAATACGACCGCAACTCACGCACACGCTGAGTGCCTGAGCCGTTGCCGCATAGGTCGTGTGCGGCTGCGAGTGACGGATCGGTGCGGCTCGGGGAGAAGGTGCGCGGGAAGGTACTGCGTTTTCTTTTGCGGATGATGCTGACGAATTGCCAGCGCTATTGGCGGCAAGCGTGGCATCCGTGGAGCTTGGCGTGCCAGCTGCAGCTGAAACTGGTGCAGGGGTACTGTGAGAATTGGGCAGTATGCCGGTGATTGCAGCGGCGCCAACCAGGCTTACCAACATGACCGACACCGCTGCTGCCGCCATCAATGGATGGATGCGATTGGGTGTTTTTGCGATTTCCATTCTTGTCTCCGATTAAATGCACGAAGTGCGTATTGCACAGACGTATGAGTAAATTATCGAAGGGAAGTTGCGACGGAAATAGAGGGAAAATGTGTCAGGTGTAAGCTTCTGTAACCAGCGTTTTCATTCATGCATCGTGATGCAAAAACAAAACGGGACCGTTTTCACGATCCCGTTTGCTGCATTTCGTTAGTGCGCGATTATGATTATTCTTCGCGGCGCAAATGCGGGAACAGAATCACGTCGCGGATGTTGGGTGAATCGGTAATCAACATCATCAGGCGATCGATGCCGATACCGCAACCGCCGGTGGGCGGCAGACCGTACTCCAGGGCGCGGATGTAATCGGCATCGTAAAACATCGCCTCTTCATCGCCGGCATCTTTCGCTGCCACTTGGGCATGGAAGCGTGCTGCCTGGTCTTCCGCATCGTTCAATTCCGAGAAACCATTGGCGATCTCGCGGCCCGTCATGAACAATTCGAAACGCTCGGTGATGCCGGCAACCGTATCCGATGCACGCGCCAGCGGCGACACTTCAATCGGGTAATCGATAATGTAAGTCGGCTCCCACAATTGTGCTTCGGCAGTTTCTTCAAATAACGCCAGTTGTAACGCGCCCAAGCCAGACGTGGCAAGCGGTTCGACGCCGAATTTTTTCAATTCGGTTTTGATGAATGCCGCATCGTGCAACTGCTCGTTCGTGTATTGCGGAGCGTACTTGTTGATCGCACCGACAATCGTCAGGCGCTGGAACGGTTTGCTCAAGTCGAGTTCGCGTCCCTGATAGGTCAGGCATGCGGTGCCGTGCGCATCGACTGCCGCTTGCCGGATCACCGCTTCGGTGAAATCCATCAGCCACTGGTAATCGACATACGCCGCATAGAATTCCATCATCGTGAATTCCGGATTGTGGCGCGGCGACACGCCCTCATTGCGGAAGTTGCGGTTGACTTCGAAGACGCGATCGAATCCGCCGACCACCAGGCGCTTCAAATACAGCTCGGGCGCGATGCGCAGGAACATCTGCATGTCGAGCGCATTGTGATGCGTGGTGAATGGCTTGGCCGCCGCACCGCCGGGGATGGTGTGCAGCATCGGCGTTTCGACTTCCATGAATTCATGCTCCGCCATGAAGCGGCGAATCGACGACATGGCTGCTGTACGCGCCTTGAAGGTGCGACGCGTTTCATTGCTCATGATCAGATCGACGTAACGCTGGCGGTATTTGGTTTCCTGATCGGCCAGGCCGTGAAATTTGTCCGGCAACGGACGCAGCGATTTGGTGAGCAGGCGCAAGGTCGTCACCTTGATCGACAGCTCGCCGGTCTTGGTCTTGAACAGCGTGCCTTCCGCACCCAGGATATCGCCCATGTCGAAATGCTTGAAGGCGTCATGCGCCGCTTCACCCACCAGTTCATTGGTAATGTAGAACTGGATGCGACCCTCGGCCTCGGTAGAGCCGGACGCATCCTGAATCGTCGCAAAGGACGTCTTGCCCATCAGGCGTTTGAGCATCATGCGGCCGGCGACGACCACCTTCACGGGTTTTTCTTCCAGTATGTCGCGTTCGATGCTGTCGTATTCGGCGTGCAGTGCGGCGGCCTTGTGCTGCGGACGGAAATCGTTCGGGAACGCAATACCTTGCGCGCGGATCGCGGCAAGCTTGGCGCGGCGTTCCGCGATGAGAGCGTTTTCGTCTTGCTGGGGCGCGGGTTGTTGTTGGTCTGTCGTCATGGCTGGCTGTGGATCAAATCAAGTAGGTTGTGTGGATCGAAAGTGAATGCGCGCCTTATCGGCATGGCAGGTTACACGCCTTGCTTCAGCGACGCGGCGATGAAGTCATCCAGATCGCCGTCCAGCACTGCCTTGGTGTTGCCCGTTTCAAAGTTGGTGCGCAAATCCTTGATGCGCGACTGGTCCAGCACATAGGACCGAATCTGATGTCCCCAACCGACGTCGGTCTTGGAATCTTCCAGCTTTTGCTGTTCGCTCATGCGTTTGCGCAATTCCAGTTCGAACAAGCGCGATTTCAACATTTCCCACGCTTCGGCACGGTTGCGGTGCTGGCTGCGGTCGTTCTGACATTGCACCACGATGCCGGACGGACCATGCGTCAAACGCACTGCGGAATCGGTTTTGTTGATGTGCTGACCGCCGGCGCCGGAGGCGCGGTAGGTATCGACGCGCACATCGGCCGGATTGATGTCGATGTCGATCGAATCGTCCACTTCGGGATAGACAAAAATGCTGGAAAACGAGGTGTGACGGCCGTTGGCAGAATCGAACGGCGATTTGCGCACCAGGCGATGCACGCCGGTTTCGGTACGCAAAAAGCCGTAGGCATAGTCGCCTTCGACCTTGAGCGTCGCGGTCTTGATGCCGGCGACTTCACCGTCCGATTGTTCCAGAATTTCGGCTTTGAAACCTTTGCGTTCGCAGTAACGCAGATATTGGCGCAACAGCATCGACGCCCAATCCTGCGCCTCGGTACCGCCGGCGCCGGCCTGGACATCGATGAAGCAATTGTTGGGGTCCATCGGATTGGCAAACATCCGGCGGAATTCCATGCCTTCAACCTGCTTTTTCAGCTCTTCAGTATCTTGTTCAATTGCAATTAATGTATCTTCGTCCTGCTCTTCGCGCGCCATGTCGAACAGATCGCGAGCGTCGCGCAGTCCGGCATCGATGTGGGTGAGGGAATGGACAATTGCTTCCAGCGATTTTTTTTCTTTACCGAGTTCTTGCGCGCGCTTCTGGTCGTTCCAGACGGTCGGGTCTTCGAGCTCGCCGTTGACTTGTTCCAGCTTCTCTGACTTCAGATCGAAGTCAAAGATACCTCCGAAGTTCAGCTTCACGGGTGGTGAGGTCTGCGATCAGCGCAGACAGGGAGTTGAGGCGTTCGGCTTCCATGATAATTTCTTTGGCAATCAAACCCGAGATTATACCTTACCGGGTAAGGGGATTTCTCTATGCGGACTTCAGGAAAACGCTGCCCGATATGCATGTGGTAGGCGCGACAAATCTTGTGGCTGTGACAAGCGCAGGTCGGAAGTGTTGTCGATACAATACTGCATTTTCATCCCGACAATCACTCACTCTTTAACCCCCGCTTTCACACCGACGGATTCTCGGTCCGCACCTCTTCATGTCCTATGCGATACCGCTCAACCAAGGCGACGATGGCTTTGGATTGATAGCTTTCCGCCATATTTCGCAACTGCCTGGCGAAGGGTGCGTAGCGCGGGTCCAAGTCTTTCAGGTAATCAGCCCGTGCGCCGATGTCTTGCATGTTGCCCATCCGTGCGAGTTGATAGAGCCTTTCGATCTCATCCCGTGGCGGAATGACGAAATCGTCAGCCTTCTCTTGCTCCCCGGCCAATTCCTGCGGAGATTCTTTACTGATCCACTTTAAGGACAACTGCTCGCCGATGGTCTTAAGCAAAAGATCCTGCTCGAGGGGCTTGGGGAGAAAGGCGTTGGCGCCGGCCGCATCGCTTCTCGATTCATCCTCGGGGCTGGCGCTGGCGCTGGCGACGACGATGGGAATCCGGGCAAACTCCGGCAAGTTGCGAATCCTGCGTGTTGCTTCCAGGCCGTCCATCACCGGCATCATGACATCCATCATGATGAGATCGGGCCTGACGCTGTCGAGCAGATCCAGGCATTCCTGGCCGTTCTCGGCATCAAAGACCTCAAACCCAAGTGTTTGCAGGGCTTCCATCAACATGGCGCGATTTTGCGGCACGTCGTCCACGATCAGCACCTTCTTGCGTGGGCCTTGATAGCCGATGATGATCTGCGGCGCGGGCAAGGCGGCTATCCCGATCGAGCCAACCGGCAGCTCCAGTTCAAACCAGAAGAGGCTGCCCTTGCCCAATTGGCTCTTGACTTGGATATTGCTTCCCATCAGTCGGACCAGTTGCTGGCTGATGGCCAGCCCCAGTCCCGTCCCGCCCTCGCGCCGCCGCACCTCGCCCACCTG
The DNA here is from genome assembly GCA_966250375.1 of uncultured Oxalobacteraceae bacterium. Classification (GTDB taxonomy): domain Bacteria; phylum Pseudomonadota; class Gammaproteobacteria; order Burkholderiales; family Burkholderiaceae_D; genus CAMLDH01. The sequence continues at coordinate 27,960 of CBINHE010000022.1, read as the reverse complement.
TTCGAAGGACTGGAATATGCGCGATAACTGTTCATCGTTCATGCCGATGCCGCTGTCCTCCACCTCGAAGCGCAGTCGCGCTATGCCTTCTCCGTCTTTCCCCGGATGGGACGATGCTGCTCCTTGCACGCGCAAGGTTACCTCACCGCTATCGGTGAACTTGACCGCATTGCCCAACAGGTTGAGCAGCACTTGGCGCAAGCGCTTGTCGTCCGCTTTCACCGAGGCCGGCAAGTCCGGCGATACCTGATAAGTGAACAACAGGCTTTTCTCCTCGGCCTTGATGCGGATGATGTTCGCCACCATGCGCAGGAACAGGGAAAGACTGACTTCGCTCGGATACAACTCTAGTTTGCCGGCCTCGACGCGCGCCAGGTCCAGGATGTCGTTGATGAGGTTAAGCAAATGCTGGCCGCTCTCCTGAATGGTCGCCAGACCGGTTGCCTGGCGCTTGGTCAACTGTTGCGTGTCGCGCCGCAGGATCTGCGCATAGCCCAGGATGGCGTTGAGCGGCGTGCGCAGTTCGTGGCTCATCTGCGCCAGAAATGCACTGCGTTGCTGCGCCAGCCGTACCGCCTCCGCCAAGGCCGCTTCTCGGGCCGCTTCCGCCGCCTTGCGCTCGCTGATGTTGCGGGCGGCGCCGACTGTGCCCAGCACCGTACCGTCTTCGTCGAGCACCGGCGCCCGATAGGTTTCCATCCAGACGATGCCGTTCGCGCCTGCAATGGGTTCTTCCACCGTCTTGCGTTGATGCGAGGTCATCACCTCCATATCGTCGGCGCGGTAGCGCTCGGCAAGCTCGGGCGGCCAAAGCGCCTGGTCGGATTTGCCGATCATCTCCTCGATCGTATGCCCGCAGGCATCGGCGTTGGCCTGGTTAGTGGTCAGGTAGCGGCGCTCCGTATCCTTGAGCCAAACCCATAAGGGAAGGGTGTCGATGAGCGTGCGCAGATATAGTGTTTGCTGGCGCAACTCGGCGGTGCGGGTTTGTACGCGCTGCTCCAGGGTCTCGAAAGAGTGCCGCAGTTCGGCGATCATTACGTTGAATGCCGAACTTAGCTCGCCGATTTCGTCCGGCGCCTCAATGACAATGGGTTGCAGTTGTTCTGCCGCAGTCCTGTTGCCGGCAGGCTGTTCGCTCTCCTGGCGGCGCTTCAGGCCAATCTGTTTCACGGCACGGGTCAGGACGACAATCGGATCGATAAATCGCCCCACCCAAAAGATGCCCACCCCGATGCTGAGAATGAGAGTAAGGCTTGCCGCAATCAAGATCGCGGTGACCGTTTGCCGGATGTTTTGCAACGTGCTGTCACGCGATGACGTCAAGCCCAGAATCAAGCGCGTCCGATTTTCGAATTGCCATGGCAGCAAAGCTTCGTAAAACGATCCCTGTTCAGTCATGACAATTTGCCGGATGATTTTGGGAGATTTTCCTGGCTGTACCGTTTGCGCCTTCTGTAGCAAATCTTTCGGGGTCGCATAGAATTCGGTGAGCCGTTGTTGGTGGCTGCCGTCGGGAGAAAAGAGGGTTGGCCACTTGCCCGTCTTTGTAGCAAACTCTTGCAGGACGGCATGGTCGATCCGTTTACGAAAGATCAGCACAGCAAGCGTCGTTGGTTTTAAATTGGAAACCAAAGGACCTTTGGCCTTGCTCTGTACCGGATCCACAAGCGTCAGTTCGGATACGATTCGAGAAACAGGCTGGGGTTGCAAGGGGCGCCAATACTCTTCGATGACGCCCTGCAACGGGACGGCAATTTCGATCGCTGCGAACTCGGGGGAGGGGAAGGCAAAGGACACAATTGGCTGTTTTACTTCGCCGATGGTGCGCGTGAGGGTGGGCGGCGGCTGCCTCTTCTGCCAGGCAGGCCAGCTTTGGAAGTTTGGATTTTCACCGGCGTTGATTGCTGCCCCGGTCCATATTGGAGGGGTATTTCCTCTGTGAACCAGCATGCCTGCTTCGGAAGTGGAAATGTAATGGCTTAGCTTGCTGCCCGTATAGACCGCGATGCTCGAAAAACCGCCTGTCTGCAACACCAGGTGCAAGCGATTGAGGGAGACCGCCTTGCTATAGGACAAGGTTCTTGCCATCGGGATCGTGTCGTTCACTCTCAACGGGTCATCGACGCTGAGTTCAAGGGTGATCAGTTCGGCCAACTGATTCAAGAGAACGGTGTCGCCGCTGGTGGAGAGCGCTGTGTCCTTCAGGTGCCGGATCAATGCCTGCAAATCGTTCTGCCAAGTCAGCAGATCGCGACTGAGGGCGGTAAAGGCTGATTCCTGGTTTTGCCGGTTCGTATAATAGGAGGCGAGCCCTGCATTAAGCGCGGTGGTAAGCGCCAGCACCCCGATCAGTACAAGTAGCACCTTTTGCTTGATGCCGAAATTCATGCCTCTGGCCCGACAGATAGGAGCGTGGGATGCATTACGGATACGGATAGCCTCGGTTTTCGGCGATAGTGTGGTCGATGATGTCGGCAGCTTGGCTGAGTTCGGATTGCACATCGGCACCGGCTACGATGTTGCCGACCGCTTCCGCAAAGACTTTGCTGATCGTGCCGTAGACTGGCGTTGCGGGACGAGGCACACCGCCCACTTCAAGCTGTTGCACAAAAAATCTTAAGGGGCCCTGTGCGCCATACAGTGGCGATTGCGCCAAGGCCGACCGGCGGGCGGGCATGGCGGCGTTAACATTCGTCATGCGCACGATCTCCTTGGGGGATAGTAAATGGGTGAGAAACGCCCAAGCACCGGCGGGTTCGCGACAAGTGCTCGAAATGCCCCAGCTCCACGATCCCATCCCGGTTTTGATACCCTGCCCGAAATCTGGCAAGGGCATCAATACCAAGTCCTTGCCCAGTGCTTTGTGATAGGGGGGGTATCCCCAGTGCCCCATCCAAGACAAGGCAGCCTTGCCGGTAGCAAAATCATTTTGACTGTCAGAAACGACCCGGGTCCAGCCTTTCTGGACCCAATGCTGGAAATGCTTCATCGCTTCAACCGACCGCGGCCCATCAAGCACTCCCTTGGTGGTGCGGTAATTTCGGCGATCGATCAAATCGCCGCCGAAGCTTTGCAAGATCGGGGAATAGCCATAGGAATAAAATTCATCGTGCCTGACGTAGATGGAAAAGTTGATCGCATAGTCTATGTCCTTCAGTGCAGCCAGCTTGGCTAAGGCCTCTTCAAATTCCGCCAGGCTCCATGGGGATTTCAAGGTGGGGATACGTACGCCGGCGGCAAGCAGGTAGCGGCGATTGCCCCATAACCCGACACCGGAGTCGTATTGCCCCAAGCTATAGAGCCGACCCTGGTAGGTTCCCTGTGCCACCACCGACGGCAGGAAGTCGCGCAACAATTCCGGGGTGACAAATCGATCGATGGGCTGTAAATACTGGGGCCACGCGAATTCGGCCAGCATCGGGCCATCTAACTCTAGCAGGCACGGTAGGGTACCGGTGGCCGCTTCACGATGCACCCAGCGTCCGTAGTCTCTGCGAAGGGAGGACGTGATTTCGACCCGATACACGCGCTGACGGTGGTTGAATTTCTCCGCAGCCTTTCTAAGTATGTCGAATTCACGTGAACCGGCATCTTCATGCGTCCAGACGCTGATGGTTTTGGGCGGCATTCCGGCTACCGGCTTGGGGGTGGCTGCGTGGCTGCCGGGCGCAACGCCGACATGCCAGCCGACAAGAACAACTGCCATCCAGATACTGCTGAAACGCCATCGCTTATCCCCGCCGGCTCCATTGATCCTGCCGCACTTGGAAGTGGAACAATTTTTCAATTTCCTTGCTTGAAACACATGTAGGAAAGCGGCAGCCTTGCATCTCGTCATGGCATCTGGCGCGCGGGCGCGCGAACTATTACTCCAGTTAATGAAATTGGAGTCTATTCGTGGCAAAAAGTTGTGTGTTGGCTGCCGTCACTCAATGCAATGCATGTGCCTTTTGTCGAAAGACAATCACCAGTTATAAGTCAGACTCATGCGAATCGCTCGGCCGAAAATCGGACGCGCATAGATCGCGGTGCTCGTTCCTTGGCCCGCGAGGAGATCCGTTCGCGGATTGCCTTCCGTTAGTCCGATTTCATTCGTCAGATTTGAACCCATGAGCTGAAAACGCAAGTTCGGACTCAAGTCGTAAATAACTCCTGCATCCAGAGTAGTGTAGCTCGGTAGTTTCGTCGAGTTGTTGCTGTCTACATATCTCTGCCCTTGATGTGAGATCGTCGCATAGGCCTTCCCCCGATGACCGAAGGCGATGAAGTTCATGGTGGGCGTAATGCTGGCAAGAATTCTCGGAATACGCCGGACTTGATTGCCTTCCACGCCTGAAATCGGCTGGCCGGCTCCCAATGCAGAGAGATTCTTGTACTTGGGATTTTGCAGCGTCACGTTGCCGAACAGTTCGAACACGGGATTCGGATGCCAGCTTCCTTCCAGCTCGACACCGTAGTTTTCCGTCTCGGAGGTGAAGCGCGTATTGACCAGATCGCCGCTGGCATCCCGCGTGAGAGTCGAAACCTCCAGCGGGTCGAAGCGGTTCCAGAATGCCGTCACGAAAGCGGAGAAGTTGCGGTAACGGTGCTTGGTCCCGATCTCGATCTCCTTCACTTTCGAATTAATGACGGGAGCTTGGGTCTCGCCGAGATAGATATTGCCAAGCGTCGGGGTGCGGAAGGAGGATGTGTAGCGTGCAAAGGCGCCGAATTGATTGGAAAAATCATGGTTGGCGCCAAGCGTCCATGCCGTTCCGCTGAAATGTTCCGATCGGTTGTCGACGATGCCCGACGGCCCGCCGACGTTGTCGTCCGCAAGCGTCTGCGGGTTTCCCAGGTCCTGAGTGGTGCGACCGAGGGCGTAGCCACGCTGACGGGTCCTCTGGTGTCGCAGACCGGCATCAAGCGTTGTGCGGTCCGTCAGCTTCCATTCGTCGGCAGCATAAACGGCCCAGAGCCGCCCCTCGACACGGCCTCCGATATCGCTGTTGTCGCCATAGCTCAAATACCCATTCTCCGTGACCGAGCCCACCACATTGCCTGCGCTATCGAGCGCCAGCATATCCAGCGCCCGAGGACGGCTCCTGGTCTCCAGCAGTATCGTGTTGAAAAGACGCGACTGTCTGAACGTGTAATCGCTGAAATAAATGCCGCCGGTGACTTCGTGGCTGCCCTGGCCGATGCCGGACAAGCTCTTCGTCAGACGAAAATCGTTCATGAAGTTCGATATATGGCTGTCCACGCTCCACCATCCGCCCTGCGTGACCAAGCCTCGCGTGGTTGCAGGATCGAAGGGTATGCGCGCGCCGCTCGGGTCCCGCGAATTCGCCAGTGCATAGGCGAGGCGAGCGACGCCCGGGCCGAATCCGGCCTGCGCCCTGCTGAGCTGGCCTGTCGAAAAGGTATCCGCATCGTCCGGAGGCGTGAGGGAAAACAGGGAGTTGAATTTCACGCTCCCGGTGGTGTATCGCGCCTTGTCCGAGAGGGTCCAGCCATCGCTGAGCTTCCGGTCGATGCTGCCGCCTACCATGGTGATCTTCGAATGGATGCCTTCCGAGAGATCTTCATTGACCGTCGTGCCGCCGGGCGTGCCGTTAAGAGTGCGCAGGCGCGCGTGCTGGAAGTCGCTCGATGTGAGTGTGCCTTCTCTCGGATCGATCAGGTTCGACAGCGACACCGACGGATTGCGCGGATCGGCCAGAGGAATGGGTAAGTAGAAGATCGTTCTATCGTCGAGACGATTGGCGTAGAGCGTGACTTCGCCACCCGGAATGAGGCGGGTGACATTGATGCGGAACTGTCCGCCCTGGTTGGCGTTGAACCCGGTTGGCCGCAGGCCGTCGTCGATGCGGTAAAAGCCTCCCATGCTGACCAGCAGATCGTTGGCGGCTGGTCCGGACCATTGCCCATCGAATCGGGTCAGCCCGTAGTTGCCCCAAGTTGCGCGCACGCTTCCTTGCGGCACCTTGGTTCCCTTTTTCGAGATGAGGTTGATGGTGGCCCCCGGCGCATTCGATGTATAGATCGGGGAAGTGCCGCCGCGCACGGCTTCGACGCGATCGGTCATCAAGTCGATTCGCGTCAATTCGTCGGCGTTGAGAAAATCTTCTTGCGCTTCCTGGAAGACAGGCAGGCCATCCTGGAGAACCGATATGAACTGGAAGTTGCTAATGGGCAGGCCGCGCACGTTCACGTTATTGCCACCCTCTCCGCCGGATGGTTCGCTGCCGAAGCCGGCCAGCTTGCCGAACAGATCCACTGTGCTGAGCGGTGCGAAGACCTCGATCTGCTGTTCTGATAGCGTGGAGTTGGCATAGGCCGCATCGAATCTGCGCCGTGGAAGGGACGTTCCGGTCACGACAATTGTTTCCACTGAAGTAGCATCGCCATTCCGGTTGTCGCCGGTTGTTCCTGTTTCAATATTTTGTTTCTCGGTTTCCTTTCCGTTTCCGGGGGCGCTCTCTACTGTTTCCTGAGCGCTTGCGACGCCGAATTGCAGCATCACCACCGACATCGCAATCACGATAGGATGCTTCTTGATAATGACGCTGTTTCGCATGAATTACTCCAATGCCGGTGTGATTGCGCAGGCACCGTTCTTGACCGCTGTCGATGCCTCTCAATTGATGGATAAGCATGTTGATCGAGGAGATCGTTCTATCCCGCTCAATCACGTCTGTTTCATCATTCATCCATTCATGAGTGAGCCTCATGAGATTTCTCAATTTTCACCGCTCGACCCGACACGCTGCCTGGCTTAATCGGAACGGAATATGGCAACGAGTTAACTCATTGCCATTCGCATGGATTGGCATGATATGGCCAGATCTCTTGAAGCCTGGCCCGGCAGGTTTCTAAAATTCCAAGGGACATGAAGCGCTTTTTTAGCCTGCGGAATCATTATCTGGAGCGACTGTCCTATCGGGACAGACTTTTGGGATGGACGATGTGGACTTCGCATATCAAAAAAAGATGCCGACGAAACACATTGGCATCTTCATTTTTGTCATTTTTCTACATGCGATAGCTATCTATGCGCTCTCGACCGGGCTTGCCCGCAAGATGGTCGAAGTGATTCACCAACCTGTCGAGGTAAGAATCATCACGGAGATGCAGCTCATGCCGGAGGGGCCGCCGCCTCCACGACCGCAGTTGCAGCCTCGGCCGCCGAAGCCGAAGCCGAAGCCGGTGTCGAGGGCGCGACCGTTCGTTCCTCCGCCGAAGGCTCCTGTTCGAAGACCTGCACTGTTACCCGATGCTCCCGCAACCGTGACAAACGTAGCGCCATCACCGGTCCCGACCTTGCCAAGTCCCGCACCGGAGCCGACGGTACAGGCACCGGCCGATGCTGTTGAAACCGCACCTGCGCGCGTACCAGTCCGCACGGCACCTGTAGTTGATTCACGCTTCTGTAGCAAGCCTGAATATCCGTCGGCGTCGAGACGATTCGAAGAGACCGGTACCGTTGTCCTGAATTTCCTGATCGATGCGGATGGGCGTGTGGTTCAAAGCAAGATCCAATCGTCGAGCGGATATGAAAGGCTCGATGAAGCCGCACGGCAGGCGCTTAGTCTATGCAGGTTCAAACCGGGCACAGTGGACGGCAAGCCAGAGAAGTCCTGGCACAAATTGAAATATGTGTGGAAACTCGACAGCGAATAGCTATTTCGCTGCATTGCATCGCATGGCATCCGGTTCTCGCCATGCCGCCCATGTTGCCTACACAAAATGGCGCCCCCGATCCGTCCGGTGCCGGTCATTCTTGGTCATAAGCTTGCTGCAATAGCTTGATGTCGAGCTTGATCATCTTCAGCATGGATTGCATGACGCGATTGGCCTTCACAGGGTCCTTGTCTCGCAGCATCTCGCTCAGGATTGTGGGAACGATTTGCCACGATACGCCGAATTTATCCGTGAGCCAGCCGCATTGTTGCGGTGCGCCGCCCTTCAGGAGCTTGGCCCAGAAATCATCGATTTCTTCCTGCGTCTCGCACTTCACGAAGAGCGAAATGGCCGGGGAAAACTTGAACATCGGGCCCCCATTGAGGGCGATGAATTCCTGGCCGTCGAGTTCAAACGTGGCGCTCAGGACCGTCCCCTTTTTTCCCGGGCCTGCATCGCCGTAACGCATCACGTTGCCGATCTTCGATTTCTTGAAGATCGATGTATAGAAGGTCATTGCCTCTTCGGCTTTGCCATCGAACCACAGGCATGGGGTAATTTTTTGCATAGGATATTTACTCCTTGTGACAGTTTGACGGACGTTCTTCCAATTGTGCGAGCCTTCGTTTTCTCGTTCAAGAAGCGCTGTTACGCAGTTGCGACTTGGCCTCGGCGACAGATTCTCGAATCGGACGGATTGGCCGTACTTCGACACAGCCCACGCGTGCCGGTGGAATTTTCGAGGCGACCTGGATCGCTTCATTCAAGTCTCTCGCCTCGATCATGTAGAAGCCGGCAAGCTGCTCCTTGGTCTCGGCAAACGGACCGTCCGTGATGGACAGCTTGCCGTTGCGCATGCGCACGGTGGTGGCCGTCTGCACTGACTGTAACGCCTCCGAGGCGAGGCAGTATCCGCTCTTGCGGATCTCCGTGTCGTAGGCCACGCAATCTTCGTCGGGCAATTCGTCCAGCCTCTTCTCATCGAGGTACACCAGGCACAAATACTTCATTGCGATTCCTTTCAAGAGACTCATCCAATCTGAACCCATCATGCGACATGAAATCGCGGCTTTTTCCATCTGACTGCGTTGCGCTCGTCGTGAAGAGGCAAAGCTATGCACCCCTCCCGCGCCTTGTCTGACGGAAAAAAACCGCCGATTTCATTTGTCACGTCATGGGTGGCGATTGGTATTGCTCATGCACTACATCCTTTCGACATTGAACACGCGGACCGCGCTCAACCGCACATTTTTTGTGCCGCCTGCCGCATCTCTTCGGCGCTGACATCGCGAATGTGCGTGGCCACGGACCAATGATGACCGAACGGATCTTCGAGCTTGCCGTAGCGGTCGCCCCAGAACATATCCTCGACGGGCATTGTGATCTTGGCGCCGGCGGCAACGGCTCGCGTGACGAATGCATCGACGTCCTCGACGTAGAGATGGATGGTGACGGGGGAGCCTTTCAGTGCCTTCGGACCGAGTGAGCCCCAGTCCGGAAATTCGTCGACCAGCATGATGGGCGAATCACCGATCCGGATCATTGCGTGAATGAGCTTGTCCTGCGGGCCTGCCATGCGTCCCATTTCCGTTGCGTTGAATGCTTTCTTGTAAAACTCGATAGCATCGGCCGCGCCAGCGCAAATCAGGTGCGGTGTTACGGTATGCATCCCGTCAGGAACAGGTTTTACCTGCGTCTTCAGCTTGGCTTCCATCTCGCGAAAGCGGTCGATCGCCTCGCTGGGCCCGAAGTCTTCCAACTCGAAAAACGGGCGCACTTCGATCTCGGCCGACTTGCCGTCGACCGCCGGATTGGGAAAACGTTTGGTCAATTCGATCGCCTCTTCCCGCGACTTCACCTGAATGATCGTATAGCCGGCGATGATTTCCTTCGTTTCGGCAAATGGCCCATCGACAAAGCTGCGTTTGTCTCCGGAATATTGAATGCGCCAACCCGTCGAACTTGGCTTAAGCCCGGAGGCATCGACCAGTACCCCGGATTGCATCAGTTCCTCATGGAACTTTTGCATTGCTGAAAGCAACTCCTCTCCCGGCATGACGCCGGCTTCGGAGTCTTGAGTAGCCTTGACGATAATCATGAATCGCATGTTTGTATCTCCTTGTGGTTTCAACTAAGTTTGGGACCGGGCGGTAAGGCGGATCGACCGGAATTACATCCTTGCCCGGCTGCGTCAATCGGTCGTATTCATCCTATAGTCGAACGACGAACCCCGAATTCGACAACGAGCGCGAATTAATTTTTGAGCTCGGTTAGCCGCCGTTCGAGAAAACGCCGTTCGGGTTCCTGCCGAGTAAGCGCCAGCGCGCGCTGGTAGGATTCCTGCGCGTCTGCGTTTCTTCCGAGCCGTCGGCAAAAGTCGGCGCGCGCCGCATGTGCGAGGCGGTAATCCGACAGATCGCCTTGCGTGAGGATGGCATCGACGAGTGAAAGCCCCGCGAGAGGTCCATCGCGCATCGCCACCGCCACTGCGCGGTTCAGTTCAATCACGGGCGATGGCTCCACCTGCGCGAGCAATGCATACAGGCCGACAATCTCGGCCCAGTCGGTCTCGGCGGCGCTTTGCGCCTCGGCATGTACCGCCGCAATCGCAGCCTGCAGGCAATATGGCCCAGGCCGGCGCACCGATAACGCGCGTTCGACCAAGGTAACTCCCTCCGCAATCTGCTTCCGATCCCAACGCGAGCGGTCCTGTTCATCCAGCAGAATCAAATCGCCCGACGGCGAACTGCGCGCTGCGCGCCGCGATTCATGCAGCAGCATCAGTGCAAGCAAGCCCATCGCTTCGGGCTCCGGAAGCAGCTCGACGAGCAGCCGCGCGAGGCGGATCGCTTCGTTCGAGAGATCGTGCCGCGTCAGCGAATCACCCGACGATGCGGAGTAACCCTCGTTGAACACCAGGTAGATCACGCGCAGCACGCTATCCAGGCGCTCCGGCAATTCATCCGGTGACGGCACTTGATAAGGGATCTTCGCGTCGCGAATCTTTGCCTTGGCACGCACGATGCGCTGCGCCAAAGTCGGTGCACCTGTCAAGAAAGCGTTTGCGATTTCTTCTGTCGTAAGGCCGCATACCTCGCGTAGCGTGAGCCCAACCTGCGCGTCCGGTGACAGCGCCGGATGACAGCAGGTGAACATCAATCGCAGCCGGTCGTCCTCGATGTCCTCGCCGTCCAATGCAACACTCTCGTCGGCGAGGTTCTCGACTTGTTCGGCGAAATCGTCGAACGCGAGAAAGCGCCCGCGCCGCCGTATTCCGTCAATCGCCTTGAAGCGTCCGGCCGACACAAGCCAGCCGCGCGGATTGGCAGGTACACCCTGCTGCGGCCATTGTTCGAGAGCCGCCTTGAACGCATCGTGCAACGCTTCCTCGGCGATGTCGAAGTCACCGAGGAGGCGAATCAACGTGGCGAATACGCGGCGCGACTCGGAACGGTAGACGCCGTCCACGATCTCGCCCATCTTTTTTCTGTCTGTGTCTTCGCTCATCCGCCCCAGTCCCTACGTTGCATTGGTGGTAAGGAGAAAATTATTGTCTTTGTCGGGCGAGAATGCAAATGTAAAGACAACGGCAACTTTGCAATCATGCCGATCCGTTAGAGCGGTTTGCGCTCCGATGTAAGGTGGGGTGCGCCCCGCGCACCGGTGCTCTTGCGACGGTATCGGTGCGCGGGGCGCACCCTACAGTGATTTGCAATCCGCTCTAGGGAGCGCTGCCAAAATCCGGCTTGATATTCTGATTCTGCCGGAACAGGTTATGCGGATCGTACTTGTTCTTCACCTGCACCAGACGCTGGTAGTTCGGCTCATAGGCGTCGTTGATGCGTCCCGCGTCATCCTGCGTCAGGAAATTGACGTACACGCTGCCGCCAGCGAACGGCGCCGATGCGTTGAAGAAATTCCGCGCCCAGCTTATGCATTTGTCGTCTTCGGCCGGATCGTTCCAACGGGTGTGCACGTTCATTACATACAGCGCATCGCGGTGCGGATAGGCGGTGGCATCGGGAGCGGCGCGGCTGGCTTTGCCGCCGACCAGGCCCAGGAAGATTTCGGACTGCGGAGATGGCAGATCGCGGGCGTACTGGACCACGATGTCGATCGCGTCGTTACTGAGTTTGCTGAAGTTATGCGACTTCCAATAGTTGCGTGCGCCCGGTGCCAGCAGCGGATCGAAAGCCTGCTGCCATGCCTTGTACGGCATGGGGCCGATGTGCTCGCCAAGCGCTTGGCCGAAGCCGCGCAGCGGCGTGATCAAGCGCATGCCATCATCGATGTTGCCCGGATAGAACAGCGCCAGTATTACGACGTTTTGACCATGTACCGTGGCCGGCAAGAAGGACAGCGGCGGCGCCTGACGCAGCACCGCCCACACACTCAACTGGTCCGGCATGCTGTCGACGAAATCGCGGTATTGCGTCAATACCTGTTTGGCCTGCGCCTGCGGAAACACGATCAGTCCGGCCAACACCTGCGGTCCGACCGGATGTAACGCGAATTCAAACATCGTGACCACGCCGAAATTGCCGCCTCCGCCACGAATAGCCCAGAACAGGTCCGGATGAGAGTTGGCATCGGCCCGCACAAATTGGCCGTCGGCGGTGACGATCTCGGCAGCAATCAGGTTATCGACCGACAGACCATACATGCGGCTGAGCCAACCGAAGCCGCCGCCCAAGGTCAGTCCCGCGACACCAGTGGTCGAATTGATGCCGAGCGGTGTCGCCAACCCGAAGGCCTGTGCCTCGTGATCAAAGTCGCGCAGCGTGGCGCCGGCCTCGACATAGGCGCGCCTGGCAGTGGGCGCTATCTGTACCGATTTCATCAGTGACATGTCGAGCATCAGTCCGTCGTCGCAGACCGCATTGCCAGCGATATTATGGCCACCGCCACGCACCGCCAGCAGCAATCCGTGCTGGCGCGCGGAGTCAACTGACGCCATCACGTCAGCTGCACCGGCGCAACGTACAATCAATGCCGGACGGCGGTCGATCATCGCGTTCCAGATGCTGCGCGCCGTGTCGTAGTCCTCATCGCCTGCTTGCAGCACCGGGCCACGCAGCGTTGACTTGAAGTTGTCCACAATTTCTGTTGCCAGTCCAGCCATAATTCACCTCCATCACTTCTAACGCGGTTGCATCCGTGACGGTGACGCTTGCGGGCAGGCACCGCGACGCTTCATAAGACCATTTTTTAATACTGGACTTTGATTGAATTGCGCCTTTGATGTGTCTCAAGGCGCGTTGTGATCCTTGCGCGGCGTCTGCCAACAAGGCAATTTTGTGGAATATGGGAAAAATATGCCGCGATTTCAAAGCATATTTTTTCTGGATTCCCCAGACTTGTTCGTCTTTGTGTTTTCTCAATTCGCAATCGCCATTCTTCAAACAGAATTGAAATCTTGGAACTGAATTCGCAGGGACACGCCGCAGGATTCATCGCTTCGATCATAGGTGCAATTGTGCTGCCGGTTGGGTGTTGGCTTGTCACGCGCAATCGCATCAAACAGAAGGAGAGTGAATATGGGACTCATGGACATCTTGAACCAAGTGATCGGCAGCGGCAGCAACACCGTCAGCGATCAGCACTTCGATCAAGTAGCGCAGAATGTGCCGAGCGACGTTCTGGCCAAGGGCTTGGCCGGTGCGTTCCGCTCGGATGAAACGCCAGCCGTCGGCGAGATGGTAGGAAATTTATTCGGCAATTCGAATGGGCAGCAACAAGCAGGCATGCTGAACCGGATCCTTGCAGCCTTGGGGCCGGCCACGGCCGCAAGCCTCGGGGGCGGAGTGCTCGGTCGTGTGATGAGTCCGGGCAGCAACCAAATCACGCCTGAGCAGGCATCGCAGTTGTCGCCGCAACAGGTGCAGGAGGTAGTCGAGAATGCGCAACAGACGAATCCTGGCATCGCGGATGAACTGGCTAGCTTCTACGCGCAGCACTCCGGCCTGATCAAGACGCTCGGCGGAGCAGCGCTCGTGGTTGCGATGGCGAAGATGAAGGACCACCTCGGTCAATCATGAGCTGTGGCGCAACAGCACGTGCAGCCGATTTCTGTATGGCTGCAGGGTTTAGAGCAGTTGGTGAAATGACTTCTCATGATGCCCCCGGAAAGGCGGGCCGATTCAGAGGTTGCGTATGCGCTTGATGCAGTGAAAAAGTAGCTATCAAACTCTGCTGGGGAATCGCCAAGTTGGTTAAGGCACCGGATTCTGAATTCGGCATGCGAAGGTTCGAATCCTTCTTCCCCTGCCACCTCCGAAATTGCGCCCATGCTGAGCGCACAAAAAAAGGGATTACATGACAAAGCATGTAATCCCTTGAATGTATTGGTGGGTTGTGCGTGGCTCGAACACGCGACCTACGGATTAAGAGTCCGCTGCTCTACCAACTGAGCTAACAACCCGAAGAGAGCGTGAGTATACAACATTTTTCCCACCTCTTGTTGTCCAGATAAGGTGGAAACTATTGAGAGTCAGTAATGCTACGTCACCATTGCCCAGACGCTTTAACGCCGTCTATGTGCCAAACTGAACGCACCGCATGCTTAGCGTACCAGCTTGAAAACCTTCGAATACGGTCTGCGCCTCTTCAAGCTCGTCTGCAGCACCTAACGCATACAGAAACGGGAAATAGTGGTCCGGTGTCGGGACGGCCATTGTCGCCGAGTCGAGCTTCAAGTAATTGATCAAGCGCTTGTCATCGCGACCTTCCAAGGCCTTTTTTACGACTGTGTCGAATGCGTGTGCCCAAGGACGAGTGGCCTGCAAGCTGTCTGCAGCTCGATCAATCGCGCGTAAGTTGTGAACGATATTTCCACTACCCATAATCAGCACGCCCTTATCGCGCAACGCTGTCAGTTCCCGGCCGATCGCGTAGTGATATTCGCCCGGCCGATCGTAATCAATTGAAAGCTGGAACACGGGAATATTCGCCTTCGGGTACATGTGATGCAGCACGGACCAAGTCCCGTGATCAATTCCCCAGTCATTCGCAGGCTGCACCGTCCGGCTCTTGATAATGGCAGCCGCCTCGCGTGCGAAGGCCGGAGCACCGAGTGCTGGATACTGCATGTCGAATAAGGCTTGCGGGAAGCCGCCGAAATCATGAATTGTAGATGGGCGGTCCTGAATATCCACGGCTATTGCGCCGGGCGTCAGCCAATGCGCAGAGACTGACAGGATGGCAAGCGGCTTTGGCAAAGCCATGCCCCATGCTTTCAACTGTTTCGTGAAGGCGTTTTCCTCAATCGCATTCATGGGACTGCCGTGACCGACAAATATTACTGGCATGCGGAGCATAGGTTTCTTTTGCGGTGCTTGCGCCAGATCAGCAAGATTAGAAAGTGTCGTCAAAGCTGTTGTAGTTGCAGCGCTCATGATGAGATCTCGTCGTTTTCGATTAATCGATAATCGACATAGAAATTAATCACTCTGTTTCCATGTCTGCCCGCGCCTCTAAAAAGAAGCGCTTTCACGAGTTATGCCTTGTTGCGTGCTGCATCGATACTGAATGCACCTGCACCAGCAATAGCAAAGTAAAGAAAGACAAAGCAGTACATGATAGCGAGCTCGCCTTGATTCACCAGGGGCAATAAAGCTTTCGGGGCATGCGCCATGAAGTAAGCAACTGCCATCTCGCCGGCAAGGATAAAGGCAACCGGCCTGGTCAAAAGACCCAGGATGATCAATACACCGCCGCCGGCTTCCAAAATACCGGCTAACCCCATCAATGAAAATAACTGCAGGCCGTCAAACATGGCAACGTGCGGGACACCGAAAAGCTTTGCGGTGCCATGTTGCAGAAATAACAGGCCAGTCACGATGCGCAATATGCCCAATAATCGTGGGGACCATGTATCAATAAATTTTTGACCGATTTGCATAATTTTCTCCGTATGGATAGCTTGTGCTAATTAACGAATGGCAATTCAGATGTCGAAGTGCCGGTTAGGAGTCGCGTCGTTGCGGATGATCTTGAAGCGACCAGGGCATTGTGGATGTTGACGTGAGCGCGTAGGAATGCCAACCATTTTATTTTGCGGTGACCCGCACGGCGAATTTGATCCGATCCTTCAACCTAGATTCGGCAGTTGGACAGGTGCGAGTGTGCATTTTTCCGGCTCTCTGGCTAGGGTGCAGCAGGGGTTTCGGACAACATGGTGAAGCAGGGGTTCCGTGCAGCATGCTGCACGCCTGCGTAACGGCATCGCCTTGCAAGGCGATGCTCCTTCTGTCCGCCTGCGGAACGGTCTGCGCTTGCAAGCGCAGACGCGCCCTGCAAGGGCGACGACGACGCGGACTGCATTCCTCATGCGACTTTCCAGGCGAAAGTAAGCGGTCAACTGCCGAATCCAGGTTCAAGCAGTTACCCTATTTACTCTGGAATAAGGTTGCCGGTGTAGAAAATAGGCAGTAATTGCCGGCTGCTGTGATGATGGGCCAAGGTTCATCACACCTTCTCAGGATTTTGGATCTTGGCGCTCGCGTATGAATTTCTCGAAATACTGCTGTATTACCGGCATGTATGGCATGGGAAGCGACCTCACCTGATTGGACAGGGCATGGTCTTGCGCATCTGACAGCTTGCCGGATGCGCTTTGCGCTGCCTCTAACGCGCGAGAAACTTCGGCAAGCTGGTTCGCACTTTTCTTATCGTGGCAGATCCACGGTGCCCAGGACGCCATGTGAACGCCCAATCCTTTATGCCATTTCTTCTGCAAGACCGCCATAAGGAGGTACTGGCGAGTGGCTGCACGTTCTTCCGAGGTGATTGTTCGCGGCTCGTCAAAAAGGAGTTCGGCCTTGCCGGTCAAACCGCCCGGGGAAAGCATATTCGACGCGTCTTCATCCGATTGCCTCAGGGCTTCCCCAAACCTTTCAATGCAGGCACTTAATTTGCCGGGCTCGTTGCCCTGCGCAAGGCGTTTGATGGACTCGAGACGCGAGTCGACATCAAGGGGAGTGAACAGCGCATCGATCAATTGCCGTTGCGCGGACCGCTCCAGGCGCGCGAATGCGTCGTCGGGAATCCATGCAAGGACCTTCGCCCCGATTTCCCGATAGGGAGAAAGTCGTATATGACGAACCAGTTCATTGACTGCGGCACGCTGCACTTCCTTGTCGGCGGAGTGAAGCTTTTTGCTTTGAAGCCGGGACCAGTCGAGAACGATATTCGCACGCATGGCCGGCGAAACGCAGGGAAGGCCGGCGTCCAGGACCGCGCTGTAAAAAGACTCCAGCTCCGGCCGGAATTTGTCCATGATGTTCTCGGGGCCGAACGCCGGGCCGGCCATGACGAGCAGCGATGCAATGGCATTGGGGGTGTAACGGACATGTGCGTCATTGTCCGGCATCGGGGATCCGTCATGCGTACCCCTGATTGCCGTGCGCATGATATCCACGTCCTTTGCATCGATCGTGGCGCCGGCCACTCGCGGCGCGAATGCGCTGCCCACAATCCTCAGATGCTCGGACAGCAGGTTTTCCGCCAGAGGCTCGGCCACTTTCAGCGCTGTTTCCAGTTTTTGTCTCAGCAAATCTTTCCTTCTCTTAAGTCCGTTGCCGGAATGCGCTTCCACAGTTGTCGACGGGTCCTCGATCTCCTCCAGCAAGGCTTCGCATTCGCTGACAGCGGTGGCATGCGCTCCGGTTCCCCGGCTCCTCAATACCCGCAGTGCGGTTTGTGCCCACGACATCACCTCGATTTCGCCGAGCACGACTTGCATGGCATCGGCTGCGATACGTTTTGCCGCCCCCAACAGATCGGTGGGCGTGCATTGCTTCAGCCCGGCGTCGTTAAGCCATGCGAATCCAGACAGCTTTTCGACAAGCTCTTCTCGGGTTTCCTGGCCGACAGTGATGCGCAACCAGTTATCCTCCAAGTTCACACTTGATACCGACGTCGAAAGGAGACCGAAGCTGAAGCGAGACTCGGCTTGGCGTACCAGCATCTTCCATGCATCGTGTGGCTTCCAGTAATCGGTCGCAAAAGCTATCTTTTGAAATCCAGCCGTGGTGAGAACAAAGGGCAATCCATTCTCACCGCGCACTTTGAACTTTCCAGAGCGACGCAGGGTATCGAAGCAGAGCCGACTGATGAAGGCGGCATTCTCCGCGGCTTTCCCGATCATCTCCAGTTCACTGGCATGAGCGTGCGTCAGGAAGTGCGTGAGCAATTGGCTTTCGTCGTTATGTATCCAGCCGAGATCTTCCTCGGCCTCCCGTAGGCGGGCGGTGGCAGCCCGAGTTTCCTCCTCATCCCTGGCAATCAGCGTGACTGCCCCGGCCATGATCTTGGCACTGCCCAGCGCGGTGTACTTCTGATAGCTCTTGCATAGAACGATCTTGAGCCGGCCGTCGTTGGTATAGGGCTGCAGCTCGTCGAGTACTGTCGCCAGATCGGACTTCCCGCCCGGTTGTTTCTTCTCGATCGTGGTGTCGAGCACAAGCACAGCCGGGTCGTCAGCCCGCACGCAGCAAGCGGTAAGCCACGTCACCGCCTGTCGGACCAGTTTTTCTATATCCCAGCCGTCAAGCCATTCGGTTGCCTGCCGGGTCAGTTTTTCCGCATCCCAGTTGTTGACGGTATCGTCTGCGTCCTCCTTCCCGGGAAAACTGGAGTTGAGAACGACGATGCGTACCCGGTCCGTGCCGTGAGGGAATGTCAGGGGTTCCGTTTCATAGTAGTCGGGGGAATTCTTCTGCTGTGCCAAGGGCCGCACACTCCTAGTGTTGACGAGCATTTGGGCAATCTCGATTCCCATGGACATAGCCTCCATGCCGCTGGAAAGGAGATAGGTCTCGGGAGCGGCAATATGCAAAGCGGCGAGAGATGGCCCCGTCCTCGCGGCAAGCATCGCGGCAGCAGCGCTCTTGAAATCGCTTTCTTCATAAGGCTTGGCGCAAACCAGCAAGAGATGCATTTCTTCCAGCATCGCGGCATATCCGGCGAAAAAGCGCGTCGAATCCTCGGTCATGGCCGTCAATGCGCGGGCTGTATTTGTCAACGCGTTGAGCGCATCTGCAATAAGCAAATCGTGTTTGAACGCCGGCGTATCCGCCTTCCGGGCCAATGCCTGCCTCAAGCCGTCGAGCAAGGATGCGGCACAATCGGCGGTCGCCCGCATTGCGTGTCCGGCGGGGAGTTTTTTTAATCTCGAAATCGCCCCCTTGGCATCCGCGCTCAACACTTCATGCAGCGTCTTGCTGTTATCGAGCCCTTCCCGCAATCGAACGGACGGATCGGAGGGAGTGCTCAGCGCATAGACGAGTTTGCCTACTTGATATCCGGATGGCCGTCCGCCCAGCCTAATCAGGAGCTTTTCGGCCTCCCATGCGAATTCTCGGTTCGTGAATTCAATTGCAACCAGGCCGCGGGCCAAGGGTTCCACGCTGGATTCCGAGCTGCCCTGCGTTGCCAAAGCAGGCTTCCAATCTTTGAGCACTGACAGGATGCGCGACGCATTGACTTTGGAATTCACGAATACCACATCGCCTCCGGAATCCCTGAGCCGAAAATAGTCTTTTCCCTGCAAGAGATAGACGATCAGGCATTGAACCAGAAGCTGGTCATTCGGCTTGTTGCGCTGATAGGTCGGGCTGGATTCGTTGTCGATCCTCAGCCCGGGCTGCATTTCCAGTGAAGTCAAATTCTTGACCATTTGCAACCCATATTGCTCCGCCAGATATCCCGCGCCGGGGATTTCCTTAAGTTGCGCCCGCCGAATACTGGCATAGGTCGAGGAGCCGATTTGATCGATCGCCGCTGATCGATCATTAGCCCAGCGATGCGCCAGATGCCGATGAATACTCAAACGGAATTCATCCGACAGGCGATCCGCGCCAGACAGATCATCATCCCATCGTCGGCTTGAACAACTGTCCTGGCCACGCCTGAGCTCCTCTCCTGTCTGCACAGCCGTATCATCGCGGAACAGTGCTTCTTTCAGCCACGCTGGACGCGATCTCTTTACGCCATGGAAATGTGGCAGTCCCGCAGTTTGTGCTGCGGCTGAGTCGTTGCGTGTATTCACGGGTTTCCGCTTATCCGCCTCGGCGGGATGAACGGTCTGTCTACAGAGGAAAGACGATTGTTGATTTGGTATTTTCATTATTGAAAAAGCAAGAATTGGTGCTTGCCCATGGCGATGAGTGGGTGTCCGCCCGGTGATAGTTCCGTTTGGCCTGCTTTCTTTTAGAACCTGTTCGGGGTCTTTTTAGAGGGCGCGCAGTCCCGAGAGCCGGCCGAATGTCAGGCGCGTCACGCTTAGCACTGCATCCCTTCTCGCACGAATGCGCCCCCTTCTCTGAAGCGGTTTTCTCTTTAATGGAAGGTAGCCAAGTAGATCCTATGATTTAAAAAAGAAGAGCCGGAAGCAAATTGATTCCTAAAATGGAAGTGCAAACAACCATTCAAGGAGAACGCAATGCAACCGACTCAACGCAAGAACTTTACGCCGGGCGAAGCCGTTTTGGCAGTCGCACTGGAATTGTCGAAGGGAAGCTGGACTGGTTGCAATAGGCAACCGCCCCTAGTAGATGGAGTTTGTTCGAATCACGGTCACCTGAGCGCAGCGCGCATGCAGGATTGGGCTGGAGCAGTAAAGCCGGCGGATAGAAGGTGGTGAGAGGCGAGGTCTCACGAGACGATGACTGAGAGCTTCAAACGGATTGCGTGGCGCAGCCAATCGGACTGAACGGCGATGGCGCATCGTTGCGGCAGAGAGTCAACAACAAAGGCGAGTCTGTACGGTGTCAAGGCGAAAAGCGTGGCATGAAGGAATCGGCCATAACGGCAATTTATTTTTTCGCAGCCCTCACCACCTGATGCTTTTTTGGATTGCCCGGCTTTTCTTTCTCGCATTGATCGAGACATAACAAGGTATCTGCGTAAGACATAAACCGGTTGAGATAATCGGGTGAGATATCGCGCATCAATGCCAGTGAGCGCAGCACCAGCATGTGAGAATTAATCGGTCCGGCATTCTTTGGGGCTTGCTCAAGTGCCTGTGCCACCTGTTTGTCAGCGCTCAGTTTTGACCAGGTATTTCTGAAATTCCGTATGGTCTTCAGTTCGGAACGCGATCCGGCATTTCCCTCCAAACGCGCATCAGCAATTTCCGGAGAATGTTGCTCAAGTTGGCGCACCAGCGCGCCCAAAGATGCGCATTGTTCGCTGGTCTTCAGGGCGGCGATAAATCGTCGTAATCCTTTGAAATCACCGGCGACAAAGAGCCGCTGCAGATCGTTGGCCGCATGCGGATATTGCGACACACTTCGGGCGATGGTTTCCTTGGCATCGCATTGCGCTTGATCAAAGCGTTCTTTAAGCGCCGCCAGCGCTTGCGCCAGCTTGGCGTCGAGCATGCGTTTGACGCTTCCCTGATGCGCTATTGCGCGTTTGGCCAGCACTTCAATATAGTGCAAGCGCACGGGGTCAAACTGGTCCGCGCCTGCCGTGCGCAGGGATGCGATCAGCGCGTTGAAATCAGGGGATGAATCTAGTGGCGCATCCGCGATTTCTCTGTGATCCGACTCATCCATGAGGCGGCATTTTGGCATTGGGGGTTTTCGGCACGGGCGCCATTTCCACCCGCCGGTTTTGCGCACGCGCGGCGTCATCGGTATTGGGTCCTACCGGCTGCTCGGAACCAAAGGCTGCCGCAAATACCATGGAAGATGGCATCCCGTCGTCGATCAAGGTACGGGTGACTGTCAAAGCGCGCTGGGCCGATAATTCCCAATTGTCAGCGAAGCGGCCGCCTCGTATGGACTTGTCATCGGTAAACCCGCTCACCATGAGCAGTTCATCACGTGCCGTCAGATAAGCCCGCAGCGGTGTGACCAGACTATTTAATAGTTGCCGCCCTTCAGGTTGCAACTGATCCGAATTGAGCGCGAACAGTACTTGGCCACTGATGCCAATGCGCCCGTTGTTCAAGGTGATGCGCCCCGTGGCCAGCGGAATCGCCAGGGCTTTTTCCAGGCTCATGCGGCGCTGCTCTTCGATCTGGCGCTTTTTCACTTCGTCTTGCAGATGTGATGTTAATTCCATTTGGACGGCCACCACGCCAACCAATAGCAGCACAAAAGCGCCCAGCAAGCCTGACATCAAGTCGCCAAAAGCGGCCCAGACCGGCGCGGTGTGCTCAACACCTGCGTCACTGTCATCCACGCTGTCATTCATTACTTGACCTCTTCGGCAAACAAAGCTTGCTTTGCCGGGAGTTGGCGCAGCTCTTCAAAGATTTCTTTTTGCGACATCATGGAGAGGTCAATGATTTCACGTGCCTGGGCCACGTAATAAGCGAGCTGTTCGTCGCTTCTCGACATGGATTTGTCCATTGCGCCTTCAATGCGCTGCAGGTTGGCGATCAGCTTTTCATTGGCCTCATTGAACGAGTGCACAGCAAAACCAAAGGCTTCGGAGAGGCTCGATACTTCGACAGCGCTGCTGGTAACGTGTGCGGCAATGTCGGAGAGTTTGGCGGCTTCGGTGGCAACATTGTCTGAAAACGCGCTGCCGGCAGCGTTGAGCGCCACCGCGGAGGAGGCCACCAGGGAATCGATCACGGAGCGCTGTTCAAGGGAAGCATGATTGATCGCATTGAGCAGTGCATTGAGTGTTTCCATGATGCGGCTGCGTTCAAGAAGCAGTTCGTTGTCGCGCGCAACACTGCTGGAGATTTCCTGGCGTAATTGCGCAATCACTTCTGCCGCAGCGCGTGGCGCTTCCGAGGCCGTTTCGATGAGCCGCGTGATCGGTTCTTCCAGCGCGGTGCCCAGCGTTGTCAAATGACTTGTCAGCGCAGTTTGCAATTGGGCCAACCGTTCAACCGCTGCCATGCCACGCAAGGCTTCTTCATCTTTGAGAGCGCCGAGCTCGGTGCGCAACAGGCTGGCCAGTTGGTCCATGCGTTCGCGATGCTGTTCGATCCAGTGTGCTTCAGAGGCGATGCGGGAGCGCATCAATTCTTCAGCACAAGTGATCAAGCGCGTTGTTTCGACTAGCGTATTACTGGCGCTGGTCTGCACATGTTCGGTGATGCCTTGTGCAGTCTGGGTCAGTGTGTCGCAGATTTCCCGCTGCTGAGAAAGCGTTTGCGCGCCCGTTTGTTGTAATTCGTGAGTGAGCGCGGCCGCCATTGCTTCCAACGACTGCGTCCACGCCTGCTGTCGCTGTATGTCGCGCTCTGCCTGATCGGTCTGCAGACTAGCGTAGGCCTCGCCAACTGTGGCCACGAGGGCGCCTGAACGCTGCTCGAATGTTTCGTTGAATGCATCCAGTGAGCGGCCCACACTGGTGACGATGTTGTTACTTGCCTGTTCGTGGCTGCTGAGTGCCGCCGTCCAGGTATCGGCCACGGTGGTGGCGGTAACGCTGAACCGCGCAGAAAGCCCGTCGAGTTGCATCTGCACTGTATCGGCCATGCGTTCGTGCATCAACTTCGCTTCACGTGCTATCCCGCTCATCGCAGCCTCGACCACGGGTTTGATGCTTTCGCCTGCAGCATGCGCGCTTTGGCTCAAGCTCTCGCGCAGGGATTTGCCTACTGCGCATGCCAGATCGGTATACACGCTTTTGACATTGCTGTGAAAGTCCTCTTGATTGTTGAGCAGGCGCTGGCTTAATTGTTGACCCAGCTGTTGGTTCATGCCCTCCATCTGCGCCATCATCGCCTGCAATTTATCGACTACGAGAGGCAATGCCTGAGATTGCAACTGCAGCGCCTTGAAGGTTTCCTGACGCTGATGTGTGAGTGAAAAACGGCGCAATACCGTGGCAATTTTGGTGTCCAGCAGTTGCGCTGTCAGCATTCTGTCGCGTCGGCTGAGTGCCGACATCAAGCCCAGCATCGCAGATGCGGCAACCCCTGCCACGGAGGTGCCAAACGCCAGCCCCAATCCCTTGACCGGCACCGCAAGTGCAGAGCGGATCGCCTGAAGATCGGTCGTTTTTTCCAATGCAAAGACTGCACCTTTGAGAGTGACGACCATGCCCAGAAACGTACCGAGCATCCCCAACATCACCAGCAGCCCGACCAGATACGGCGTGAGGGCAGGGCCGGGCAAGCCGACACGTTCGCCCTCGATGCGCAAACGCACGGGATTGTGAAGTGAAGCATGCACGCCGACTAACCAGTCACCGAGGTCTGTGAGGTTTTCAGGAATCGCCGCCAGCGCCGTGGCCAATGTAGCGCTGGCCTGACGAAACTGACGCAGTTCGAGCGCGCCAAACACATAGACCGCGCCAATAATGGTCGTCATCGCCATTGCCAGAAAACTGGAGTCGATAAATCCGACACCCACCCAAACGACTCCAAGTGCGCCCAAGAAGAAGGCGGCTGTAAATAAATGCTTATTTAATTTTTTAATCATTGCGTATCTTGTTTGAATGCTTCAATGAGTCCCACCGTCGGTTGCAAGCGAAGCTCTAATTCAGCCAGCAGCAGTGTTTGCATATCATTGCAAAAGCGCGCCAGCCAGGCTCCCGCTTGCATCCAACCGGCAGGGTTGTCTGCTTGCTGAGTATCAGCAAACATCTGCTGATGTGCTTTGAACAATTGCTCAAAACGTTTTTTGAGAAGTGCCGGCACCGCCGCGAGCAATTTGCTCTCGCGCTCGCGCAATATCTTCTCGAGCGCCGCGTCCAGGTCGGCAAGTTTCTTGAGCCTTGGTGACGCCTTCGCAAGCGCTTCCCGGACATTGACCCGCAGGGGCTGAATGCTCAATGCCATGTCGCGTTGATGCGCATCATAGAACCGACGATACGGCGCGTAAGCCGCCGCGAGGTCCATCGGTAGCTCGAATGTTGGTGTTGGCAACTGTATATGTGTCTTGCCCAAGTTGGGCGAGAAACTCTTCATGATCGAATTCATCAAGCTAGCCTGTATCCGGTCGAATTCGATACCGGCGGCAGCACGCGCGGCGAATTGCAAGTCGGGCTGTATTTTGGGCTGCATTTTTGGCAGGCTTGCAATACTGTCGTTGTGCACAGCAGACAGGGTGATTGCGTCGGTAAAATGAATCCACTGGCCCAGTTTTTCTGCAAACGCATTCTCGGGCTCGACACCCTCCACAATGGCCAGGTCAACGAGACAACGAATGAGTTTGGAACTGTGGAGATTTGTGCGCGGTAACACTCGCGTCATAGGCAGGTGCAATCAAAATCGAAAAAAGCAGGGCGACTAGCGGTTCACGCTGTTATCCACATGAACACTCGTTTTGGACGTGCTCTAGCGAATCTGAGCCACTTTCGGCGACCATTTCATGGTGTACATCCGGCCACGATTATATCGCGGGGGAGTAGGAAACCCAAACGAGTAGAAAGTGCAAGTCCCACCAGCAGTGACTTGGCGATCTGCTCTTGCGCATCAAGCGATGCTTCCTGTCGCATCATACTCATCTTCAAGTTCAGGGCTCACGAGGCTACGCTCTGAAACTTCCGCTCTTGGGTTGGGTTCGGTTGGTCAAACAGATGCAGTCACCGTTTGCTCAGACTGAAACCGGTCACTCAACGCAATTCGTAGGGCGTCAATAAGCGCAGTGCATTGCGCCGTATGCGCTCACTCAGCATAATCGGTCTCATCCTCAAACCCATCCGCCCAGTCAGCCGGATACACCGCATGGCGGCATGATTTGACCTATGAACAAGCAATGACTTTGGCTCACCCAAATAAAGAGGCACGGTAAGCCTAACCATGAGAAAAGAATGGCGCTAGCAAAAAATTAAGCGGCCTATAAGAAGAAATAAATTGGGCTGCCGTTACAAGCCCTGCGAATAAAGAATGCCGCCCCTGTTGGGGCGGCTCAGCTGTTATTCCGAAGTGCCGAAATTACCCCAGGTATAGGTTTGAATCTCCGGCAAACGTGAACCAATTTGAATCGTGATCGCACGGTGCGAAAACAATTCGATGTTGCGCGGGTCGCCCATATACTGGCGCAAGTCGCCGTTGTCATTGATGTAGACCACGATCGGCATGCCGGTGAATCCTCCAACATTCGTAATTGTCGACGGCTGCTCTGCGACATTCGTCACTGTCAGCGGCTGGCCCCAAATATCGAAGAACTGGCCCAGCGTGATCCGCTGGAAAGTTGGGCTCTCGATATGGATAATGCCGGTTGCATCGTGGGTATGCAGAGGATACATGCAGCTGGGAATGCCGATATTCGTGGGGATGCGCTGCTGCACGCCATTGCTGAAGATCGATAGATGGGCATGGACATGAAGGACCCCGTTCATCGATCCACAGGCAAGCCCATCCACCACCTGTCCCTGGCCACCTTGGGCAGTATCGCCATCCGTCCACGGCTGATCGGTGCCTAGGATTCCATTAGGCGTGGGTATGGCCACCGGCGTTGCGCTCAGCGGCGGCGGGTCGCTCCACTGGTAAGTCGGGATCTGGGATGGTGCCGTGCCGAGCACGATCGTGATTTCGCGATGCGAGGTCAGTGGCAGACTGGCCGGGTCGCCGGTATAAGGCACCAAGCCGTTGCCGTCATTGATGTACACGGCAGTCACTTGCTCGGAGAGGTCGGCGACTTTGGAGGCGGAAAGCGGCTGCCCCCAGACTGCAAAGAATTGGCCAAGGTTGTAAGTCGCGCCGGTGCTGGTATCGAAGCGGATCTTGCCGGAAGTATCATCGGTGCGGACTGGATAGAAGCAGCCTATCGTATTGGTCGATGACGGACTGACCGAGCCGATTTCAGCCGGCAGGGCCACCTGCTGTCCATTACGGAAGATGCTGAGGTGCGCATAGGTATAGCTTGCGCCAGGGCGGCCGCAGTTAAGGCCGCCGGCCGACGCGCCTTGGCCGCCGTTTTGGGTATCACCGTTAGTCCATTGAGACGTTCCAATGGGAGTGCCATCCACGACAGCCATCGACAGCAGCGTTGGGCCGGTCGGAGTTTGGCTTGGTGTCCCTGAAGTGGGTGTCGATGAGGTAGACGTGCCGGTTGATGTTGTACTGCCCGAGTCGCCGCCTCCTCCGCAGGCAACAAAAAGAATTGCAATGCTGATGGATGAAAGCAGGAGCGTGATCTTACGTGGCGTGATCTTACGTGGTGTAGGGCGCATAGTCAGGGTGGTCTGTAGGTTATGATTTGGGAAGAGCCGCTTGCCACGGACTCGCTACTTGAACTGTTGTGCGTCCAATTTAAGCAATCCCTAGAGCCACATCTTGACAACCCTCAATTTTATTCGGAGAAAATAAGAGCGTTGCAAACCGGTTTGCAATATGTCAGTCGGGATCATTCGCCATTCCTGCTTCAGACACCCTGATTTCTTTTGTCGTTGCCAACTGCATGGTGCGCATGCCTGCAAGCATTTATCATCGTACCACTCGGATCTTTATCTGGGACTCAGCACAACCGCGCGCTCCCCTTCCTTTTCTAATCGTTACCGCTCCATCAATATTGCATACTGGCTTGGTCACGGGCGATGGTTTCATAAACCATTGCCGTTAATCCGCGCCGAATACGCGTGCCGACGCTAGTTTATTGGCGGAGTCGGATGCTTGAAACTGCCCCGCTTTGAAAGGTTCCCTCACTTTCGAAAATTCTTAAGTTGATGCATATGGGGCACATAAAGCCGTGCCAATCCTACTTGGCTGAAACTTCCGTTCTTGTCCGGGTTCGGTTGGTCAAACAGATGCAGGCACCGTCTGCTTTCGCTGCTTTGCTGTCAGTCCCGACTGGCAGAAAAAGGCTGAAACCGCTCACTCAACGCAATTCGTAGGGCGTCAATAAGCGCAGCGCATTGCGCCGCATGCGCTCACTCAGCATAATCGATTTCATCCTCAAACCCACCCGCCCAATCAGCCGGATACACACCTTGCACCACTAAATGATGAAAGGTCGAAAAAGGCCAATCGCCCACCCGCTTGACCAAGCCATGCTTGAGCGGATTGACATGCACATAATCCATGTGCGCCGCAAAATCCTGGTCGTCGCGAATCAAATGCTCCCAATAGCGCCGTTGCCAAATCCCACGTTCGCCGCGACGCAGCCGTGTCGCAGAGCGCCACTCTTGAGCAGGCAGAGATTTGGAAAACCGGATTTTAATCAATCGCCAACGCACCGCAAAATCAGCATCGCCCTTCGGCAGCTCAATTACGCAATGCATATGCTCAGGCAGCACAACCCACAAGAGATTCACGGTGAAAAAATAGGTGCCGCCAGGGCGCCATGCGCGACGATAATTGGACATCGGGGGAATTTAGCACAGCATGCGGCGCAATGCGCTGCGGAGCGCCAGCACAAGCTGGCAATAGACAGTCGA